>CAZUCG010000281.1:0-4570 GCA_964619145.1 uncultured Lentisphaeraceae bacterium
AGTAAAAATGATTACCGTAGCCAAAAAAAGAATTCAGCAATTGTGCTGGGGTGACGAGGGTGTCGCCTTGGCGATGTTCATCATTGTCTGTCCGACTTTGCTACTGATTGCCTTCAGTGCGTATCAGTTAGGGGAGGTGGTGCGGCAGCGCATAGTGCTGCAAAATGCCACTGACTCTGGCGCGTATGCCGGGGCGGTGGTGCAGGCGGATGCCTTGAGTCGTATCGGGGTGCTGAATGAGGCTATGGCTTGGACTTATGTCCAGAGTATGAACCTGCAGCAAGATCTGTTGATCGGCAACTTCCTGACCAGGCTGGTTGATGAATACAACACGCGGTATGCCACGGCCTCCTCTTCCGCCACTTGTACCGGTGCTGCTAACTGCCCCTGTGGCTTTAATACAGCAGCGCATACGCGCGAGCGTGAATCAACGTGGCCGTTCACTCATAGCGTTCCTGGCGTCAATAATACCCACTGGGGTTTCTACGTCGGAGTGCCTTTCAATACCGCTGGTTTCCTCAAGCATGGCGTTTATTTGAATGGTCATGTCGGCCCTACCATAGATGCCATTATCACTGACTTAGCGGCAGCTGACAGCATCGCGTTCGTTGAAGCGACCTATGTGACTAATCTAGGCTATATGCGTAACAACTTGGCCGCATTCGCCAGTGCTGAGGCCGATATCGTGACGAATCTGAAAAGTCGCATCGAGGATGCTGTCGATGCGACTTTTCTGGTAAACTCCCCAGGTATTGCCACCGAAGTTGTCAAGTTGGTCTATAATGCTTCTAACTATATGACTTTGATGAGCCATACCGACGAACTGAATTTTGTCGCTTCAGTAGGTGGCTTTGCCGGCACTATTTCCACTTGGTGGGACCTTGACACTTCTCCGCCTACCGGCATTAGCCGCTATTACAACAGTGCTGGCCCGGGTAATCCATTGGAAGGTTGGTTTCAATACGGTTATCGCCAATGGACGCATCCTGAGGCCCCCCCGGGTACGTATGACTGCCAATTTACCGGCTTCAACTTCACTAGCAGCCCGATTTCTGGCGCTTGGGACGGCGGTGCTTGGGGCGCGGTCCTCACTGCTTTTCCCCGTAAGTTGACTCAGAGTTTCATCGGCCCGGATGGCACGATTGTAGTTGGCGCCAAACGCAAGATCGAGAATCCTTTTGTGTTCAACACTACCGTTCCGAACATCAATTTTAACGCGCCATTCTTGGTTGATCAGGATATTTGGTGTGTCTCGACTGCGCGGGCAGGCTTGAATCGCACTGCTAATATTGGCCAATATGACACGCTGCTTGATGTCACTGGCGGCGGGGCGTGGAATCTCTATGTTAGCAACGGCGATTGGGATGCAGTTATGTTGCCGCTGAACAAGGCTTGGAAGACTTACAGTGGCGGCTCGTGGTCGGCAGACGCCGCGGGCAATCGGGCGCAGGATGTGTTGTTGGCTGTTTATAGCGCCTTCGGTACTAGTCCTCTGGGGTATACCAACACACCCGCTGAATGGACGTTGGTACAGGATGCGACTTTCCATTAGCAGTTAAACAAGATTGTTTTTAGATATTCGACAGCTGAATGTAGCACCACTATGTACGGTGGAGTTTTTTTGCCTGGCGATTATGTAAGCTTCTTGTTGTTAAGATTCAGGTCTCTACTGGAAGACGAAAATGAGAAAAAAAATTCTTACTAATCACGGTGTCGTGCTTTTGGAAACAGCCTTTGTCGCCCCGCTGTATTTGCTGATTTTGCTGGGTATGTTCTGGGTGGCGGACAATACTACTGCCAGAGCTAAGCTGGCAGAGCTTGACCGGACTTATACTTGGGCTACCGGCAATCGCCACGACGCGACCTCGACGCTGACCTCGTTGTATGATGCGATTTATGATCTGCAACTACCATCCACGACCAATCCCTATCAGCTGACTTTTGCCTTGAATGCTGCTACCACTAAACCTGCTGGTGATACAGCCGTGACTGGTATCACTGATGCTTGGTGGCGTTGGACGGATGCTCAAGTCCAATTGAGTCGCGAGTTGCCGACGTTTTTGCAAGGGCTGCGCATTTTTCACGACTTGTTCATAGAGTCCCGGCAGACTGCCGCTGCCAAGAAGGGCACCTATCTTGATATCGGGACTTGGAGTGTGGCCTCGGGTGCTGCTTATGACGCGAATTGGCTGACCAGCTCCTGGCACAGCGCGAGCGCCGGTTATTCGCTGACGATGAATGCGCAAGGCACCCCTAGTTCAACGATAGTGACTTCTCGGGTGCTGTCTCGTAACCTCGCTGTTAATGTGGCAGTGGATCGGCTGGCTGCCACTTATGCTGATGAGACTTGGTTGAACAATATGCAGATCGAGCCGTCGCCTCTCGGTGCGACGACGAATTTTGCGACTCCATTGCAGAATGTGGTGGCCTGGAATCGCAAAACGTCTTTCGTTAGTGATTACAGTGAATAATTATTAACCCTCTCGGTTTAGTTGAATTGATGCAGAAAGTCAAGATAGATTTGCTGGCGGCTTGCTTGCTGTGGGCCATTGTGTTGCAGTTGCCACGGACAGCGACTGTGCTGCAGGAGGATTACTCTGGCAAGACTTGGCGGCAAAGCGGTGAGATGAGCTGTGCTTTTCCCTTAGCAGTGACCCAATGGGATTCAGGCTTGCGCTATCAGGGCTGGGAATGCCAGGATAGAATCCCGCTGGGCCAATATCGTTCTTTGACAGTTTGGCAAAAGGGCGAGCAGGTTATCACAGTTTTTCTCTGGCAGGTCAGAATCGGCCAAACTGGTTTTGCTTGGGGCGAACGCGGCAGTGAGCAGTCAAAGTAGTGTCGGTGGTCAAGCCTTCCTGAGACGCTTGCTGGCGGTATTAAGGCCTTTGGCTTGTGCTTCAAAGGCATCTCCACCTGCTTTTCGGCGGGAACTGGCGTCAACTATCTTCAGCGCTGCTGCGAGTGTGCGTGGGTGTCAGCAAACATAAATAGCAAGCTCGGATTAGTCGTCAGTTAATGCCAGAATGAATTTGGCGTGCTTTTTGCCCAGAACTGAACTCCAGTTTTTTTGTGGGTTGATTGGCTTTTGCACTCGTATGTCATCAAAAGAATTGTTATTATAAAATGAGTGATGCAACAGCACTTTTGCAATTATCTCCCAATACGGAGATCAGCAACCAAATACGCCATAAAAAGCAGTATGCTCTAGCGCCTGGCACCGTGTTGGGGATGCATACTATTGTTCGGCCGCTTGGCCACGGTGGTATGGGTGAAGTCTATTTGGCGTTGCACGATACGTTGCAAGTGCAACGGGCCATTAAGATCCTCCTCAACAAAGAAATCACCGTGAGTGTCAAGGCGCGCGAACGGTTTTTGCGTGAAGCGCGTCTGGCCATCCAGCTGGACCATCCGAACGTCGTGCAAGTCGTCGATGCGGGGGTCGAGACAGAACTCGGGCTGTGCTACATTGTGATGGAATATATCGATGGCGGGACTGCTCGCTCAACTTTGCAGGCCACGGGCCCATTGCCGGAGAAACGGGCCTTGTTGATTGGGTTAAAAATCAGCGAGGCGTTGTTGGCTGCTGAAAAATTGCATTTAGTACATCGTGACATCAAGCCTGATAACATTATGCAGAGTCGCAATGGCGTGGTCAAGCTGGCTGACCTTGGCATTGCCAAGTGTTTTTGGGGCGCGTTGCCTGAAGGGCGCAAGCACGAGCACAATTCTATGACTGGCACTCCTGCCTATATCTCGCCGGAGCAGGCCATCGATCCCGACAATCTCGACATCCGCTCAGATTTTTACAGTCTCGGGGTTACTTTATATGAGTTGCTTACTGGGGTCAAGCCCTACCAAGGGGCCAAGACGATTGAGATCATCAAACAGACTTTACATCAGCCAGTTCCTGATCCCCGGGATATCTCGCCGAAACTCTCGAAAGCTTGTGCTTTGCTGGTAATGCGCCTGATGGCCAAGAAGGCAGCTGAGCGACCAGCGAATGCCGAGGAGTTGCATGCGGTAATCCTGGATGTCCTCAATGGTCGTGAAGAGATTCGCCCAGGCGGACGCTTGCCAAACAGCAGCTCGAGGCATTCGCGCGACTCGCGGGAAAGGCAGTTTTCCAATCGTGGTCTGGACAACAGGGATTGGCTGAAAATTGGCATTGTCGCCGGCTTGACCTTGTTTGTCTGTCAAATTATCCTGTTGCTGCTGTTTGATTATTTTGCCCAGGAACCGCGTTTTTTTTCAAAAGACCGGCAGGAATGGTTGTGGCCGGCAGAGCCTTTCAGCCAAGACAGCGCTGCGGTGCAAGATGGTGTTTTCTCTACTCCTCGGGATGCTTTTCCGGCTCCCTGAGGTTGGTTCTGGGTCTTGAGCAGATGCTGACAGTGCATTTAGGCCTCGTCCGAAGAGAAAAATGTTGTTTTTAACCGAGAAAACGAGCCAGCAGATCTGCAGTTCTGTTGGCGGTCGTTTGCGATTGCCGGGGACGGGCGCGGACCAGAGTCGGAAGCCCCGGCTGCTTTCTAGGGAGAATCCGGGAACTGGGAACTGGGAAGCGGGC
>CAZUCG010000282.1:0-4557 GCA_964619145.1 uncultured Lentisphaeraceae bacterium
TTTTTTGGGAATGGTATCATAGGAATCGTTTGAAAGTAAGTAACTCATTAACTGCCTGTTTCATTCATTATTTAATTGCGAACAAATTTACTTCAGCTCCAATGCTTCCAGTGCCGCAGTCATTGGATCGAAGAATAAGAACGGATTGATCCGTTCTACGGGTGCCTCCCTAGACATCGAGGGAATTACGCTTATTCTCTAGGGGCAACAACGTCCGGCGAGTGCCATTAACTGTGGCGCTTGACGCAAGATGGGATTATTGCGGTCAAGAAAACAGCTTGCATTTCTCCGGTTCTACTAGCCGGTATAGCGAACCGCCAAACTGTATAGCGGACAAATCCGGCCTTTTATTCAATATACATAGCTGTATGAAATTTGCAAAATTATTTACTATCGGCCGATACAAATACCGCTGCTGCTAAGTTGGGCATTAACAAATTCATAGTTGTACGCATACTACGCTCAGTCAAACGGTCGAATTTTTTTGCGACTAAAGCAGTAATCTGCTCTTGCATATCGGCAGGTCCAAATGATGCTTTCAATGCGTTTGGTAGTTTTTTTGACGACTTTGTAATGCGCGCAAGGGCTTTAGCCACTTGCGCGCCGATCAGCTTTAAGGCACACCCAGAAAATAGAAAAAACCGGCTCTGCTCTGGTGTTTTTTTTGCCAATCAGTCATTTTATTAAGAATCTGGCAGACGCCCTCCAAGTGCAAAACTCGCGTTTGGGTACGGTTACATCTAGCGAGTGATAGAAGCAAGCTCGCCAGTTTTCAGCACGACACAGATGCATAAGACTCGGATTGCATAGCCGCAATCTCCAATTATATTTATTTGACTTGAGATCTCTGCCAATAATTAAACGAGGTACACGGTCATTATGAATAGTGATAAAATCAACATCCTGACGATAATGTCGGATCAGCACAACAAGCACGTACTGGGTTGTTACGGAAATCAGATAGTCAGGACTCCTAATCTTGATCGCCTAGCCAGCGAGGGCATGAAATTCTCCAACGCCTACTGCCCTGCCCCGCTCTGTGTGCCCAGCCGGATGAGCTTTATGACTTCTCGCACGCCAACCCATAATCGGGTCTGGAATAATGCGCATACCCTCTGCTCTGGAATTCCGACTTGGGCGCATATCCTCGGCAGCGCCGGCTACGAGACCAGCCTGATAGGCAGGATGCATTTCGTGGGACCGGACCAGCGGCACGGCTTTGAAAAACGGCCGATAGGCGAATTTGGCTCGCAATATCCCGGTGTGCCGGTGCTGGGCGGTCCGATGTGGAAACACTTCCCATCCTCGACCTGCGGGCAGAGCCGGCCGGCAGTCGAGAATGCTGGCCGCGGTCACACGCATTACCAATGGTGTGACGAAGAATACACCCGAGTCGCACTGCAATATCTACGAGACTACGCCGACGGCAAGCGAGAACGGCCGTTCGCCGCAGTGGTGGGATATTTTTTGCCACATTGCCCTTATATTGGTCTGAAAGAGCTGTTCGATTACTACTACCCGCTGGTGGATATCCCCGCGATTGAAGCGCGACAGCCCGAGGATGTACGGCGACTACGCGAAAATCGCGATATCCTCAGAGGACTGCCCGAAGAGCGGATTCGAGTCGCCCGAGCCGCCTATTTCGCGATGGTCGAACACCTAGACCGGTTAATCGGACGGCTCTTAGACTGCCTGGCTGAGACCGGCTTGGCGGAAAATACCTTGGTCGTGTATTGTTCTGACCACGGCGATATGGCCGGAGAACACGGTTGCTGGTGGAAAAGCTTGTACTACGAAGGTAGCGCCGGCGTGCCACTGCTTTGTCGCCTGCCAGGACAGATCGAGCCAGCCAGCACTAATGCCGCAATCTGTAGCTTGACCGACTTGGGCGTAACCTACGCCGATATCGCCGGGGCGGAATTCCACCCCCGACCAGATGGGCGCTCACTCTTGCCACTGCTGCAGGGCACCCGCCCCGCGGATTGGCAAGACCAGGTCTTCAGCGAACTGGTGGACTCGCGCGGGCTGCTACCCTCCCGAATGATTCGCCGCGGTCAGTGGAAACTCTGGTTAACGCTGTCTGAAGACAATACCGCACCAGCGCTGTTCGATTTAGACGCCGATCCGCACGAGCTGAACGACCTAGGCAGCGACCCACTCTATGCCGATATCCGGGAACAGCTATTGCAAGAACTCCTTAATGGCTGGGATGCGGCAGCGAACAAGGCGGCCACTGAGGATTACGATGAGTCATACCACACCCTTGCCGGCTGGGGCAAGACCATACGGCCGTCTCATCCGGATGCCTTGACGATGATCTCCGACGAATACGAAGCCGAGGTGGAACTGCTGTAAAAGCAGTGCTGCGGATCAGCTTTTTGCCGCCGGCCCACGGGGCATTAGCATATAGTTTGTCCCTGACCCGGGCTGCATTAGCAGTGAGAGTTGGGCTAAAATCGCCTGATTCAAGCTTTGTAAATAAGTCAGGTCGATAAGATATCGGATAGTACTCCAGGAGGCAGGCAAGCCTGCCTCCTGGAGTCTGTAAAACAAGGCTATCCTAAGCGGGATTCCAATTTATCCAACTGCTCTAACATTTTGGCAGGCAGTTTATCGCCGAATTCAGCTAGATACGCTCTTGCGTTGGCTAAGGTAACTTTGTACGCTTCATTGTCAACTTTCAGCAGTTCTTCCATAACTGAGGTTTCGATGTCGAGATTTTCCAAATAGAGGTCTTTGATTGCCGGCATCATACCGATTGACGTTTCCACCGCACCGGCTTTCCCGTCAACACGGTCACACATCCATTTCAACACCCGGCTGTTTTCGCCAAAGCCAGGCCACATAAATTTGCCCTTTTCGTTTTTGCGGAACCAGTTTACATAGAAACATTTCGGCGCCTTAGCGCCCAATTTTGCCCCCATCTCGAACCAGTGTTGCATATAATCGCCGGCGTGATAGCCGATGAATGGGGTCATCGCAAACGGATCGAATCGCAGGCTGACGTTGCTCAGGTCGAGCGCGGCAGCGGTTGGCTCGGAGGCAGCGGTTGCACCCATAAATACACCGTGCTCAAAATCGAAGGCTTCGTGTACCAGCGGCACGGTGGTAGTGCGCTTGCCGCCAAATACGAAGATATCGATCGGAACACCAGCCGGATTTTCCCAATCTTCGCAGATGACCGGGCACTGACCTGCCGGGACCGTGAAACGGCTGTTCGGGTGAGCCCCTTTTTCACCGGATTCTGGAGTCCAGGGATTGTTTTTCCAATCCGTTCCTTTTCCGCCCGGGCAGTCATAGCCCATTCCTTCCCACCAGATATCTTTGTCTTCAGTGACAACCACGTTGGTGTAGATGCAGTTTTCCTTCAGGCAAGCCATAGCCATTGGGTTGGACGCTTCAGAAGTCCCTGGGGCGACACCAAAGAAACCGGCTTCTGGGTTGATCGCATACAAGCGGCCATCTTCGCCTGGCTTCATCCAGGCAATATCGTCACCGATGGTTTCGACTTTCCAGCCGGGGACCCTAGACTGCAGCATCGCCAGATTCGTTTTCCCACAGGCAGACGGGAAAGCTGCGGCGATGTGATACTTTTTGCCTTCTGGATTGGTGAAGCGCAAAATCAGCATATGCTCAGCCATCCAGCCTTCTTTTTTCGCTATGGCCGAAGCGATACGCAAGGCCAGACATTTCTTGCCCAACAGCGCATTTCCGCCATAACCGGAACCATAAGACCAGATCGTTTTTTCTTCTGGAAAATGAGCGATATATTTGTCTTCCAGCGGCGCACACGGCCAGCGGCTGTCTTTTTCGCCTTCCGCCAGCGGTTTGCCTACGGAGTGCAAGCAAGGAATAAACTCCCCGTCCGCGCCCAAAAGGTCCAGTACTTTGGGCGACACACGCGTCATAATATGCATATTTACAACTACATACGGAGAATCAGTGATTTCGATACCGATCTTAGCGATGGGAGAACCAATCGGTCCCATCGAAAACGGAATAACGAACATCGTGCGGCCCTTCATACAGCCTTTGTACAACGCCCGCATTGTTTTCTTCAATTCAACCGGGTCAATCCAGTTATTCGTCGGACCGGCATCTTCTTTTTTTACCGAAGCAATGTAGGTACGGCCTTCAACCCGAGCGACATCTGACGGATCGGAGTTAAAAGCATACGAATTCGGACGCTTCTTTTCGTTCAGTTTAATGGCCGCTCCAGACTCAACCATCTCACCCATCAGGCGATCGTACTCCGCTTTGGAACCATCGCACAACACCACGGCATCAGGTTGACATAAGAGCTTAAATTCTTCGACCCAGGCATTCAGTTTTTTGTTTTTTGTAAGACCCATTTTTTCTCCTTATGGTTTGGACTATTGCGGATTCAGCCGGAATCAACTTGAAATGTTCCGGCAAGTACGTTTACAGCTTATTTTCCCGGACACTATTGATTGGCAACCCAATCTTCCTGCTGTAACTTCTGATCATCAGTATCGATTTTTGCGGCCATAGATGCCCGGAACTGCAATTTGCTGGTTTCCGCTGCTGCCGGTTCGG
>CAZUCG010000283.1:0-1388 GCA_964619145.1 uncultured Lentisphaeraceae bacterium
GTCGCATCCGCTAAAACAGAGCTTTTGCGAAAAACACAACGATCATTTTTGAAAACCTCCTCTAAAATCATTAAAATCTGCTTAACCTGTGGACAAAAAAATCCATAATACCTTTTTGGACAATCTCTAAAAGTGAAAATTTTTTAGGACTAGGGATTCAGTTCTCTGAATATACCTTCTTAGATGCATCTTTTTACCTCTAAAAAGGTGCATCTAAGCCCTAGAAAAGGCTGCTTTTCAACATTATTCTATTGTTAATCAATGACTTACGTAGGCCCGACCCCAGTCCAATCACTACTCCCAATGGCAAGCAGCTGAGAGTATTTGTCGCAGAGGCAGACCAGTTTTTTCGGCCAGCTCGCGGGCGGCCTCGAATTCTGCTTGAATTTCCGTTTTATTGTCTGGTCGGATAACCTTTTTTGCCTTCAGCGGTCCCCACGGGGTCATTACCTCGCAGGCTGAGCGCGGCAAGACGAAGCGCTCACTTTCCCGGAAGCGCACACCGATGCTACTGGATTGGGTGAGGATGATTTTGCTCAATAGGTCTTCACTGCCCAAGGCGCACAAGGTCTGCAAATGTGTCCCGGGGCGGTTTTTTTTCATTTGCACCGGCCAGAAAGACACATCGAGTGCCCCGGCCGCCAAGAGTTTTTCCTGCAAGAAGCCCAGACTCTCGGCAGTCTGGTCATCAATCTCGCATTCCAGTATCGCGATTTTCTCTCGCTGCCAGGCGGCTTCTTGGTGGCCGGGCCCGACTTCCAACAACAATGAGCGGATGATATTCGGCATCTCTGGAAATTCTTTCCGCCCGTGGCCATAGCCGGTGGCGAGCAAACGATGTTCTTCTAAACAATATTGCCCATCACTCAAGGCGGTCAGGATGGCAGCGCCAGTCGGGGTGGTCAATTCCGATTGGATGGGCAAACGAGTCACCGGGAATCCCTCCAGCAGTTTGGCGGTCGCCGGCGCGGGTACTGGCATCACACCGTGAGCACAACGCACCGTGCCGTAACCAATCTTATGCATCGGACAAAAAATTTTCTCGACTTGGAGCAATTCCAAGGCCAGGCAGGTCCCGAAGATATCGACGATGGAATCAACTGCGCCGACTTCGTGAAAATGAATCTCTTCTGGGGTAACGCCGTGGATTTGTGCTTCCGCGGCTGCCAAGCGCCGAAAAACTTTCTCCGCTCGAGCCTTAGCCCGAGCAGGCATCTGGCTACTGTTGATCAGCGCTAGGATGTCAGACAAACCGCGATGCAAATGGGGCCGAACGATAGCATTTTCCACGCTGTGCTCGTGTTTATGCTCGTGCTCGTGCTTATGATCGTGATCGTGCTTATGATCGTGATCGTGCTTATGATCGTGATCGTGCTTATGATCGTGAT
>CAZUCG010000283.1:1488-4539 GCA_964619145.1 uncultured Lentisphaeraceae bacterium
CGTGCTTATGATCGCTAGTCAGGACTTCCACGTATCCACAGACGATACCGTGGGAGCAGAGTTTACGGGTAAACTGCAGTTCGAAATCCTGCAAACCGGCGCTCTTCAGGCCGTCGATAATCTTTTGTTGATCGGCACCGAGGTCCAGCAAGCTGGCTAGAATCATATCGCCGGCGGCTCCGGCCAGTGGTTCAATACTGAGATACTTCATTTTATTTCTGCCTTAATTACTTTTTTTGCAACAGCCAATTTTCGTACTGTTCATTAATCACGCGCAATCCCAGTTGCTCTGCGATAGCTTGGCAAGCGTCGGTATTTCCCCAGACATCAGCCGGCTGATGAGCGTCTGAGCTAACCACCACGTCGATCTGGTATTCTGCGGCCAATTCCCAGAATTGTCGAACTGGGTACATCCGCCGCTTCCCCTCGGCGTATTCTTTTTCCGGCTTCCGCAAGCCATAGGCATTGATTTCCAATGGCAGGGCCAATTCTTCAGCCGCCTGCAAGATGGTCCGGGAGCATTGTTCCGCGGCCACATCCCATTCCCAGATAGACATCGCGAACAAATCGGGATGGGCGTAAAAGGCATACAGCCCGGTACGCATAGACTGAACTACGTACTCTGCGTAGGCTTGTAAATCCGCCGCTGACATTGTCCGCCCATAAAGATTTTCAAAGACGCCATTGTGCAGATAGAAATGCGCTGCGCCCAGCAGGAATTCGACACCCAATTCACCTAAGAAGTAGTCGCGCTGCGAGCTTTCCAGCCCCGGCACCCACTCGCATTCCAGGCCGGATAAGATGCGCAGCTGAGGGAATTTCTCGCGGGCGGCCTCAATCTCGGCCAGATATTCCGGCAATTCGGCCATCTGCATCCGCACCGACTGCCAGCGGCCGTCAGGGTGTGGGCAGTGTTCGCTGAAACCTAGAACTGTCACACCCTGCTCTACAGCAGCTTGACAATAATCCTCGACGCAACCACTGGCGTGATTACAACGCTCTGTATGAGTATGAAAATTTGCTTTTATCATAGAAGAAGTAATAAAATTAGAAGTGAAAATAATACTGTAAAACCAGCCACTTATAAATCTTTACTTTGCCAACAGATACTCTGCCAGCAAAGAAAAGGTCACAGCAGCTGCATAAGTTCGGCAAAGACTGCCTCTGGGCTAATATCATTCAGGCAGGCATATTGCTCGGTGCCCTGCCGCGGGCAGACCCGCTGAAAGCACGGGCTACACGGCGTTGCCGCTGCTAGGATTCGCCAAGGCGCGCCCAATGGTCCGGTAGAAACCGGGTCAGTAGAACCAAAGATTGCGACGCCAGATGTCCCTAGTGCGGCCGCAAGGTGCATTGCGCCGCTGTCATTGGCCACCACCAGATCGACATTAGCCAACACCGACATCAACTCCTGCAAGCTGGTCTGCCCTGTCAGATTTAACACAGCGGGGCAACTCTGAGCGATTTCTGTGGCCACGGCCATTTCTTTGCTAGCTCCCAGCAGCACGACCTTGCCACCGCGGGCCAGCCATTTCTGGGCCAGGCAGATAAAATATCGTACCGGCCACTGTTTTGCTGGTCCGAAGGCCGCGCCTGGTGCCAAAGCCAACCAACCGCTTTGGCGCTGGATGCCGGTCTTCTCGGCCGCTTCAGCCGAGACTTGCAAGGCCAGGCATTGCGCGGTGGACTCAATTTTACCAAGGGCAGAGACCAATTCCAGATAATACGATAACTGGTGGAATTGGCCGCGGCCGACCTGCCGTGGCCATTCCGGCAGAGTATGAGTGAGAAAGCAGGAGCGCATCCGACCAGCCCGTCCTATACGGGTCGCGGTCTGGCAACGCCAGACATCCCAGGCTGAGCCAAAAGAATTCGGTAAGACGACAGCCACGCCCGGACAAAGGCGGCGCACTTGGCCGATTTCCGCTCGGTTGATACGCTTTTCCGCCATCGGAATCACTACATCAACCCAAGGGCAGGCCCGCCACAGCGCCGCCAAGGGGGCGGGCGCCAAAACGAAAATCCCGCATCCTTGTGGCATCATACGCCGCAGCTGATATGCTGCCGGGAGGGTCATCAGGAGATCGCCCAGCCAGTTCGTACTGCGCAGCAGCAGGCCATTGTACCAACGCTTGACAGCCACCCGTGCTATCGGCCGCGAAAAAGTCTGCAATATCGGCTTATACACCATGCCCAAAACCCAGGTATTGCAGAAACAAGGCCAATTCTTGACGCAAATCTTTGCGCCCGACAATACGGTCGATAAAACCGTGCTTCAGGAGGAACTCCGAACTTTGGAACCCTTCTGGCAAGTCGGTCTGGGTCGTTTGTTTGATGACTCGCGGACCAGCAAAACCGATTAGGGCCTTTGGTTCCGCTAAAATAATATCGCCCAGTGAAGCGAAGCTGGCAGTGACACCGCCGGTAGTGGGGTTCGTCAGGATGATAATCAACGGCAGCCCTGCTTCATCCATACGCATAACGGCACCGGAAGTCTTGCCCATCTGCATCAGACTCAGGATCCCCTCCTGCATTCGGGCGCCGCCGCTGGCAGTCACGATAACCGCTGGCTTGTGCTCCTGGCAGCTCGCTTCCAACATCCGGGTAATTTTTTCGCCGATAGCGGAGCCCATACTGGCACCCATAAAACGGAAGTCCATTACAGCCAAGAGATATTGGCTGCCCTGCAAGACTGCCCGGCCAGTAACCACGCCCTCCCGCAGGCCGGTCTTAGCCTCTGCGGCCAGCAATTTTTGCGCGTACGACTGGTCGTTAGCAAAGGACAGTACATCATAGGAATGCAAGGTTTTGTCCATCTCTACAAAGCCATCCGGATCAGTCAGCAAGGCAATCCGCTGCCAGGCTGTCAAGGGATAGTGATAGCCGCAGGTCGGGCAAACGAAGTTGTTGTGTTCCAGAGAATTTTGATATATTACGTCTTCGCAGGCCTTGCACTTATTCCAAAGCCCAACGGGGATTTCGGCAGGCGTGGGCATGCGATTGATATTAGTTTGCGAAGTTGCTGACATCTTATTTATTACCGCGCGGATA
>CAZUCG010000284.1:0-4532 GCA_964619145.1 uncultured Lentisphaeraceae bacterium
CCCGTTCTGTGGCAGGCCGCTTGCGGCTGGCATCTGTGGCCCCGGCGGCAGCGCGCCAGCCCCGTTCTGTGGCAGGCCGCTTGCGGCCTGCTTCAGCAGTGAGGTACTATGTGCTTTAAAGCTGCCGATCATCGCCCCCAGCGGTCGCACTTGCCGTTCCTTCACAAAGACGATGCCGTGGAAGTGCTCCGGCATCACCTGCCATTCCAGCAGTTCCACCCCGGGGTAATGCAGCGGCAGTTCTTGCCAGCAATCCAGCACCAGCTGGCCGATAGCGGTCAGCTCGATACGGGCGTCGGCCTCCCCGCCGACCAGCCGTCCGAACACCGGTAGGCGGTTTTCTGCGGTCAGCGTAACCAGATAAATGCAACGCTCCCGGTAATCCCAGCCTCTGCATCTCCGCAGCATATTGCCCATTACGTGCCTCACTATCCTGTCTGCCAAGACCAGCCCGATCAGCGTCAGGCAATGACCAAGGGCGGCATTCACTTTACCGTGCAGCAATGTTCAGCCTACTAAGCCTTAGGCCAAGTATTCGAGATAGGCATCCATACGGGCATTGACAGGCCAAACGAGGTCCTTTGGACAACGGGCTATCTCGTGTTTGAGGCCGTCATAGAGCGGCATCAGCGAGGTCTGGCAGATACCCGTGGCAGCCAGGACCTTGCTATTATCCATAATCCGGTCAAAGAGGCGATCATATTCGAGTTGCCAGCGCACGGCCAGATTATAGCTATCCGGGTCGATGATGCGGATATAATCTTCCTTATCGACCCAGACGGCTTCGAGTCCACAGAGGTCGTGGTAATAGTCGGCGATTTCGCCCCAAGTACGATGCTCGGCTGTAGCGACAGTGAAGGTCTGCCCGCTGGCTTTGCCATTAAAGAGCAACCCAGCCAGCATTTGAGCGACGTCGCCAGCCCAGCTCATCGTCGCCTGGACTGTCCTGGCCTGCTCCGGCAAGACGACTTTTTTGCCGGCGAAAGCGCGCCCGAGGGTGTCCTTGGCTTCCAAGGTCACCAACTGGTAGCGCAGGCGGGAATAGGTAATGGCGGGGCGGACAATAGTCCAGTTCCCGTGTTCCAGGGAACGCAGGATATTTTCGCCCCGGGCCTTGTAGATGCAATAGTCATCGGAATTACTAAGCAGGACTTTGTCATCTGCGTCGAGCAATCTTGGCGAATTTTCCTTAACTGGGTGTTCCTTGTTGTCGTAGATGCGGTAACTCGAGAGGTAGATATAATGTCCTGTATTATCGAGCAAGAGCGGCAAATAATAAGGCAGTTCCGCACTACGATAAATCAGGAAGTCGACGATGCCGTCATAGCAGTTGCTCAACAGTGGCAGCAAGCTCTCTTTGTCCTTGGCATTGGCTTGCAGGTAGCGCACGTTCGGATGCTGATCGATGGCTTCGTCTAGTGAGGCGGCATCTACCTGGTAGCCCATCTCAGCAAGTCGGGGGACTAAATACTGCCCCATAGCACCAGTGGCACCGAGAACCAAAACTTTCTTGGAGTTGCTCATTTTTTCAATCCACCTTTTGGAAAATTAAATATTACTTGACTAGGTCAGGTAGATAAGTTAGCACGGTGGTGCGTTTTGGCAATGCCGCTAAAAGTATTTTTTGAACTTAAAACACTTGAATATAATGTTACCTATGCTATTTTAAGGCGCTTGTTCTCAGGGAGACAATAGGGCCGAATAGATGCGTTGCTAGAGGTCTATTTCCCGCTTGCCAATAATTTAGTATTGTCCATCGCCATCATTGACTGATTTTGCTAATGAAAAAACGACGAATTGTGATAACTGGAGCTGGAGTTATTAGTGCTTTGGGGTTCTCCAGAGAAGAATTATATCAGTCATTGCTGGCGGGAAAAAGTGCGGTTCGTTTTATGCCGGAATGGGAGGGGCAAATTCCGCTAGGCGGTGATAATGTGACTGCCGCACCAGTCGATTTACCGTTGGAAAAGAGCAAAAGCATCAAGCGGCATTATCGCCGTTCGATGGGCAATGCGGCCTTGTTTTCCACTCTAGCCGCCCAGACTGCCGTCGCTGAAAGTGGCTTAACTGCAGAAGGACTCTCCGACGGCCGCACCGGCTGCAGCATCAGTTCAACCATCGGCAGCTCCTCAGAAGTCTACGAATCGACCAAAGCGGTCATTGAAAAACGCTTCAATGAATTGTCGGCCTGCCAATTTTTCCGCATCGTCTCGCACTCATCGGCCTTTAATGTGGCCAATTTTTTTGGCATCAATGGCGTCCAGCTATCGCCTTGTTCCGCCTGCGCCTCCTCACTGCAATCAATTGGCCTGGCCTATGAGCAAATCCTGTCTGGTCGCCAGGAAGTATTCCTGGCCGGCGGCTCTGATGAAGTCACGCCCATAGTAGTCAGTTCTTTCCGTCATCTGTATGCCTTGGCGGAAAGCAACGAGCTAGCGCCACACGAACAATCACGGCCATTCGACGCCAAGCGCTGTGGGCTGGTCTGTGGCGAAGGGGCCGGAATTTTGGTAGTCGAGGAATACGAACACGCTTTGCGCCGCAAGGCACCGATCCTGGCGGAAATTGTCGGCTATGCGACCAATTGCACTGGTTCGCAAATTAGCCAATCGGACAGCGCTTCCATTGAATGCTGTATGCGTTTAGCATTGGCTGATGCGCAACTGCAGCCCGACGAGGTGGATTACATCAGCGCTCACGCCACCAGTACGCTAGCTGGAGACAGGGAAGAGGCGACTGCCATCCGAGCAATTTTTGCTGACCGGGTGCCTGTTTCGAGCAGCAAAGGTTATCTTGGGCACACCCTAGGGGCATCCGGTGCCATTGAAATCACCGCGGTACTGGAAATGATGAAGCACGGGATAATTCTACCGACTGCCAATCTCGAACAAGTAGCCGAAGACTGCGCTGGCTTGAATTTACCGCTTAAACCGCTAAAGAAAAAAATCACTACTGTATTGAAGAATTGCATTGCCTTCGGGGGAGTCAATGCCTCGCTGGTATTACAAATACCAAGTTGAGGCGGTATTCTCTATCGCGAGGATATTTTCTACTAAAGGACTGGAAATGACACGGGAAAAAATAATCGAGTTAGTCAAGCAAATATTCATCGAGCAATTTGAGCTTGATCCCGCCGAACTCACGCCAGAGAAACGCATCTTTGAGGATTTCGCTTTAGACAGCCTTGATATCGTGGATTTGATTACTGGCCTGCAGCGCCAGTTCGGTGTAGCGTTGCGTGATAATAAGGACGTCTTGCAAATTCGCACCTTAAAGGATGTCTATGATTTATGCGAGAAATTATTGGCCGAAAACCCGGCTCTTATTGCCAAACTAAACGATTGATAATTGCCTATGGTGCTTTCTTTAATCATCTATTCAGCAATCATTCTCTGCTCGTGTTTATACTGCCTGGTCGCAGCCATCCCCTATATCCTGTCATTGTTTTTGCCGAAACGCCTCCGTGGGCATATAATACGGCATCTCATCCTAGCCTATGGCAGAATGGTCGTATTTGTGGCGATGCGCCCATTCATCAGAGTCCGCCACGAAAATCGGGCCGAGGGGACTAACAGTCCTGGCATCTATGTTTGCAATCATCGCTCTGCTTCTGATCCTTTTTTGGTATCGGCATTTGGGCAGGAAGCGGTACAAATAGTCAACGGCTGGCCAATGCGGCTGAAATTCTACGGCTACTTTGCCAAACTCGGAGAATACATCGACGCCACCGAAGTAGATTATGAGACCCTCAAAGCGTGCTTCAAAGACCTTATTGAACGCGGTGTGTCGGTAGTGGCTTTTCCAGAAGGGACCAGATCCGGCGGACGGCGGATGAATAAATTTCATAGCGGTATCTTCCACTTGGCCCGGGAACTAAAAATTCCAATTTATCCGTGTTGTATCGCCGGCAATGAACAGATGCCGACTCGGCAGTTCGAGTTCAAAAAATGTGGCACTATCCTGATACGGCAATTAAAGCCGATCCTCCCTGCAGAAGTGCTTAGTTACCCTAGCGCGTTTGTCTTAAAAAAGCGAATCCATAATTTAATTCAGCAAGAGACTGAACGTATGGACCAGGAATTAGATGATGCAGAAATTCAGAATAGAAAATGACATCTCTTTTCAGAGCACTGAGATCATCCGACAAGAACAGGAGCGGCTGCTAAACGCCCACCTCGCCTACTGCCGCTGCAAATCAGCATATTATAAGCGTGTGCTCGCCTCCATACCAGAGCACCATATCAGCCTGGAAGAATTACAGCTGTTGCCGTTGACAAGCAAAAGCGACCTAGCAGAACATAACGCTGATTTCGTTGCCGCTGCGCAGCGTGACATCGCCGACATCTGCTTTACGAGCGGCACAACCGGTCGTCCTTGTCGCATCACTTACACCCAGCAAGACTTGGACCGCCTGGCCTACAATGACGCTCTCGGCTTTCTGGCCACAGGGATGACTGCAGATGACAATGTATTATTAACCTGTACCATCGACCGTTGTTTTATTGCCGGCCTAGCTTATTACTTAGGGGTGG
>CAZUCG010000285.1:0-4530 GCA_964619145.1 uncultured Lentisphaeraceae bacterium
TTGGGTTGGCGCCTGGCTGGAGAACAGGGCGATGAGGTTCATGATGTAGTCGTAGTCGATGTCGGCCGAGGCGAAAAGCACGAACTCGAAATCGAGCTGATCGACCGCGGCGCTGCCGTATTCGTCTTCGCTGGTATCGCGAATGCTGTCCACTAGGGCGGGGGTCTCCCGGATTTCTTTGAGGCGTTGGGCGGTCTCAAGGTAGAATCCCCGGAAAGCGCGGAGGTCGTCTTTGGGCAGGGCCTCGGCAATCTCCTGTTTCTGCTCCGCGTTGAGATCGGTGTACTGATCGAGCTGCGTCTGGAGGCGCTGGACTTCCTTGAAATATTTAACAAAGGCGGCTCGGGCTTCATTGCCCCTGAGGTTGGGCACGGACTCAGGCCTGGCTTCGAGCTGCTGGGATTGCATAAAGATGTCGAGTTTTCTTTTGGCGGCCTTGAAACGCTCGATGATCACGGGCGCCTTATCGACTAGCCAGATTTCGCGAGCTCGGTCGGAAGTCTCGATCCCGGAAAAGAGAGTAATTGCCTGATCTACAGCGGCTTGTTGACCACGAAAATCGAGGATATGCCCGTATGGTTTAGAGGCATTGAGGATGCGGTTGGTGCGGGAAAAGGCCTGGATCAGGCCGTGGTATTTGAGGTTCTTATCGACATAGAGGGTGTTGAGATACTTGGAATCGAAGCCAGTCAAGAGCATATCGACGACAATGGTGATGTCGATCTTCTCTCTGCCCTTCTGCGGCAGGTCACGATTGGGGAATTGCTGGCTCTTGATGCGCTGCTGGACGTCCTGGTAGTAGCCGTCAAACTCACCGATCGAATGGTTTGTGCCGTACTTGTCGTTGTAGTCGGCGATAATGACTTTGAGCGCGGCCTTCTTCTGGTCGGGCTCTTGCTGATTGTCGGCCAGTTCCTGGGGCAGGTCTTCCTGGAGTTGCTTGACGTCTGAGTTGCCCTCGGCGGGTGGCGAGAAAATTGCGGTGACCTTCAGGGGGACGAAGTCGGGCTCAGCGGCCTGTCGAGCCTGCTGCACAGTTTTGAACAGGTCGTAGTATTCGCGGGCGTCATTGATTGAGGCCGTGGCGAAGAGCGCATTGAAGCGGCGGTTACCGGTAGCGGAGTCGTGTTTGTCGAGAATGGCCTCGATGATTGCTGCCTTGGCGAGACTCTCGCCCGGCTTGGGGGCATTTTCGCCCTCAGGCTTATAGTAGTCGATATGGAAACGGAGGACATTCCCGTCCTCGATGGCGTGGGTGATGGTGTAGGCGTGGAGCTGCTGACAGAAGAGGTCTTTGGTAGTACGGTATGACCCGTGCTCGTCTTCAATCTGCTGGTAACTGGCGTTTAGTTCGAAAATAGGTGTGCCGGTGAAACCGAAGAGTTGGGCCTTGGGGAAAAATTCTTTAATCGCCTTGTGGTTATCGCCGAACTGGGAACGGTGGCACTCGTCGAAGATGAAAACCAGGCGTTTGTCGTGCAGCGGCTGCAAAAGTTCCTTATAGGTGGACTTGCCGGCCCTCTTGCTCTGCCGGTCGCGTCTGCTGCTTTCATCCAGAGCCAAACCGAGCTTTTGAATGGTGGTGACGATTACTTTATCAGCATAGTCATCTGAGAGGAGGCGTCGCACTAAAGTGCTGGTGTTGGTGTTAGCCTCGACGCAGCCTTCCTGGAAGCGGTTAAATTCCTCGCGGGTCTGTCGGTCAAGATCCTTGCGATCCACGACAAAAACGCATTTTTCGATATCGGGGTTGTCCTTCAGAAGGGTGGACGCCTTGAAGGAGGTGAGCGTTTTGCCGCTGCCGGTGGTATGCCAGATATAGCCATTGCCGCAGTTCTGGTGGATGCAGTCTACGATCTGCTTGACAGCATAAATTTGATATGGACGCATCATCATCAGCTTCTGCTCGCTGGCGATCAGCACCATATAGCGGTTGATCATTTGGCCCAGAGTGCATTTGACCAGAAAGGTTTCGGCGAAGCTGTCGAGGTGGGTGATTTTCGTGTTGTCCTCGGCGGCGAATTGATAGACTGGCAGAAAACGCTCTTCGGCATTGAAAGCGAAGTGGCGGCTGTTGTTGTTGGCGAAATACCAGGTGTCGCTGCGATTGCTGACAATGAAGAGCTGCAAAAAGCAAAGCAGAGTTTTGCTGTAACCATTGCCAGGATCGTTCTTGTACTCGACAATCTGCTCCATAGCCCGACGTGGACTGATGCCGAGAGTCTTCAGCTCGACCTGCACGACAGGCACACCATTGATGAGCAGGATTACATCATAACGATGGTGACTATTGTCGGTATTGATGCGGAGCTGGTTGATGACCTCGAAAGTGTTCTTGCACCAGTCCCTGATATTGACCAAGGTGTAGTTGAGCGGCGTGCCATCGTCGCGGGTGAAGCTATTGCGCTCGCGGAGGATACTGGCAGCCATAAACACATCCGGGCTGATGATCCCCTCGAGAAGACGCGGAAATTCTCCCTCGGTCAGTTTGACGCGATTGAGGGCTTCGAACTTCTCGCGGAAATTCCGCTCCAGGGCATCGCGGTCGCGGATATCCGAGCGATATTCGTATTTGAGAACCCGGAGCTTCTCGATGAATTGATTTTCGAGTTGGCGTTCGTCAGTATTCATTGCTATAAATTTTCAGCAAAGCGTTTCTGGGGCAACTACGCCTGTCAAGGGCGAGATAATAATTTTCTGCTAAATCCTTGGGGTTGTCATTTTTGCTACAGATATCTGCCTGCCCATAGCGCGAGCGAAATTTCAGCCAATTCAATTAGTAAAGCGGAGGTGATTCTGCTCAATGACTACTTGTTTGGAAATACTCTAAGGCATCAGGCGCTTTTTTCAACTCCGGCTTTTGAAATTAAATGATATTCAGATATATCCAGATCCAGGTTTAGCGCCCAACTTTATTGCAACTTTGCTGTTGTTGGTTTGTTTGCTGGGATTCTTGTTGTTTCTAGCCTCAGTAGATTTGTTTTTGCCAAACTCCGACTGATCTCATCCTGGCTCCGTCAAGTACCTTCAGTTTGACCCGAAACGGAGAAACAAACCGTGGCTGAAGTTGTAGAATATTCCCAGTGGTTTCGGATGTGTAGAAGCTAGGCAAGGCATATTTTGTAGGCCTGAAAAATAGTTCCAGTACTTACAACAGCCGGATTGAGCGTTGAGCGTTCGGCAAAATAAAAATTCCTGAGCTGATTTGACAAATATCAAATTAACATTTATTTTTATATTAATCCCTGATTTCTAACTTTTTAGCGGAGCCTGTTAGCAAGTATATGCCTGTTTTTCAATCGCATTTAGGACATTGATCCAAAAAATCCATTTTCCTGATTACAAGCGACTAAATTCAGATAAATTTCACACTGCGTCTGTCTTTTTGTCAAATGCAATGTTTCATTGCCAGCAATGGAGCATTGTTATGGAAACAGGGGTGGGTCTGGAGTCGGAAGCTCCGGCTACTTTCTGGGGAGAATCCGGGAACGGAGAAGCGGGCTGGAGGCCTGCGGGGGGGGGCGCAGCCTGAACTACGAACTCAGGACGCAAGCCTGTATTATAAACATACACCTACCCAATGCTTTGCCTGAGTTGCTTAAAGTGCTTTGCCTGAGTTGCTTAAATAATTTCTGCGGCAAAAAGAATTTGGCTGATAGCAGTACTGAAAATACAGTTGTTAGTGTGAGAGCATCAAATTTTTTGGATGCCCTCGATATAGATGAATTTGTTACTTTAGCGACGACTCAATCGAAAAAAGGGAGCCAGTACTATGAATGCCAAGTTCTTTTCCATAACTTCCTGTAGTATTCGACTACGCTTATTTACCTTGATTGAATTGCTGGTCGTAATTGCGATAATTGCTGTCCTAGCCTCAATGCTTCTGCCAGCTCTTGGCAAGGCACAACGGAAAGCACAAGAGATCAAATGCATCGGTAATTTTTCTCAGATGGGTAAGGGTTTTATGATGTACTCTGATGATTATGATGACCAAATAGTGCCATACTGGAATACAGTCAATGGTAGCTGGGGGTCTGGAGCTAAAGGGTGGTTTGCTGGCGACGACATAAGTGGCCTAGTCGCTCCATACCTTAATCATCGAGTGCGCGGAGCTACTCTGGGCGGATGGTACCGCGGCTGGGATAATGCCTTTATCAGCAGTCCATTTGCTTGCCCGGCCCGCAAACCGTTGGGATATATTCAAAGCAATTATGCGACCGGTACCAACGTCGGGCTACACGGATTGGGGATCAACTCCCTGCTGGGCACTCTTAACCACCGCAAGCAAAAATTCAGCGCGGTCAAAAAGCCTTCCCGTAGTGCTTATATCGGCGAGGGAATCTATACTTGTGCTTATGTCAATTGGGGAGATTCATATCGAGTAGCCTATCCGCACGAATATAATGCCGAATTTGACCAAGCGGCATTCCTGAGCGACGGACCTGGCAAAAGCACCTTCTTGTTTATGGATTTCCATGCCGAGTGCCTGTCACGCAAGCAAGTGCCGAATTCAATTAGAGATACGTTTCG
>CAZUCG010000286.1:0-4495 GCA_964619145.1 uncultured Lentisphaeraceae bacterium
CTAGTGGAAAGACAAGCTTCTTCCCTAGGTCCCAACTTCAGGACGTGACCAAAATAATACCAGCTCGAAAGAGCGGCGCTAACTCCCAGCGACGGAAAGAGAAATAATATGGCATCTAATTGGGGACAATTCCTGCAGATTCAGATTTTTGGCGAATCACACGGCCCCGCTATCGGAGTAGTCATCGATGGACTGCCAGCCGGAGAGAGCATCGATTTGACCGCTTTGCAGGCGTTCTTGCAACGACGGGCGCCAGGGCAGGGCAAATACGCTACCCCGAGAAAAGAGGCGGATGCGGCGGAAATCCTTTCAGGCTTGCTCGATGGTCGTACTACCGGCAGCCCACTGACGGCGTTGATCCGCAACGCCGATACGCGCAGCGGCGACTATGCCGAGTTGCGCGACGTGCCGCGCCCCGGACACGCGGATTACCCTGCTGAAAAGCGGTACCACGGTGCGCAAGACGTGCGCGGCAGCGGGCATTTCTCCGGCCGGCTGACAGCGCCGCTATGTGTCGCCGGCGGCATCGCCCGGCAGATTCTGACCCGACAGGGTATTTTTGTTGGCGCGCATCTGGCCAGTGTCGGACCAGTCCGGGATGCCAGTTTTGACCCAGTCAACCTAACCGTTCAGCAACTATTGCAGCCTGGTTTGTCGGCTTTCCCCGTGCTTGACCCTGCTGCCGGTGAAACGATGCAGCAGGCGATCCAGGTAGCGTTGGCGGAGCACGACTCTCTGGGCGGTCGAATCGAAGTCGCGGCCTTGGGGGTCCCAGCTGGTTGGGGCAGCCCGATGTTTGCCGGGGTAGAGAATCGCGTGGCGTCAATCCTGTTCGGCATCCCAGCGGTGCGTGGCCTTGAATTCGGCTATGGGATGGCGGCGGCGGAATTGCGTGGCTCCGAGCACAACGACGCGTACGCCATTGCTGCTGACGGCAGCATCAAGACCGTCAGCAATAACCACGGCGGAATTATCGGTGGTATTACCTCGGGAATGCCGGTTATAGTGAAGCTCACTATTAAGCCCACCTCTTCGATTGCTCAAGAACAAGATTCCATCAGCTTGAGTTTGAATGCACCAGCCAAATTAGCGGTGCGCGGCCGGCACGACCCGTGCATCGCCCCACGGGCAGTGCCGGTGGCTGAAGCCGCGCTGGCGCTGGCGTTGCTCGACCTGGCGCTGGAAGCAAAGACCTACCAGAACTAACTGGCGGATAAACAAAATTAAGAATTATATTGTTGTCGCCAATTGCTGCTAGTCCGGTTATTGGTTACAGAAGATAGATGCAGACAAATGGCAGTATATTTTACCATCGGGCGCAAGCTTGGGCATAGCTACTCTAAGCTTATTCACCGCGAGTTCGGGCGCTATGACTTCGATTTGCTGGAGTTCGAACCAGAGGCCGCGCGTGAGTTCATCCTGAGTGATCGCTATCAAGGCATCACTGTCACTATCCCGTATAAGCAGCTGGCCCTGGAACTGTGTGATGCTGTCAGTAGCGAGGCTAGCCGCATCGGCTGCGTCAATACCATCGTCCGAGACAGCAACGGCAAATTGCACGGCTATAATACCGATTACGAGGGCTTCGTGTTTATGGCTAGAGCCGCCGGCGTCGATTTTGCTGCCGCCAAGGTGCTGATCCTAGGCTCTGGCGGGACTTCGCGGACAGCCAGAACCGTGGTCAAAGATCACGCTGCCCGCGAAATCGTTATCGTCTCGCGGGAAGGGCGGGTGAACTACAGCAATCTAATCGAGTTGCACCCGGATGCGGATATCATCATCAATACTACGCCGGTGGGGATGTACCCAGCGACCGAGAACTGCCCCCTGGATTTGACGCCATTCTGCCAGCTTCGTGGAGTGCTGGATGTGGTTTATAACCCGATGCGAACTCGCTTGACCCAGCAGGCCCGCAACTTTGGCCTGGCCTACGGCGATGGCCTCAAAATGCTGGTGGCTCAGGCACTTTACGCAATGGAATACTTCCTGGACGAGAAGCAGGACGAGGCATTGGTGAATAAAGTCTGCGCTGTAGTCCGCCGGCAGACTGCCAATATCGTCCTGGTCGGGATGCCCGGCTGCGGCAAATCCAGCCTCGGCAAGAAGGTCGCGAGGTTACTGCAACGCGAATTCCTCGACTTGGACGCGGCAGTGGTCGCAACCGCAGGCGGGCGGAGTATCCCTGAAATTTTTGCTACCGAAGGCGAAGCCGGCTTCCGAACCCGCGAAAAAGCCGCCGTCGCCGAGGCTGGCAAGCGCAGCAATCTGGTGATTGCCAGTGGCGGCGGCGCGGTCTTGGACTGCGACAATCGCTATAACCTGGCCCAGAACGGCTTCGTTTATCATATCTTGCGTGATGTGAATAAGTTGCGGCTAGGGGCCGGAAGACCGCTATCGACCGACCTGGAAACCGTGCGCAAAATGGCAGCAGAACGCGAACCACTCTATGTGCAAATCCGCGCTGCCGCTATCGATAATAACGCCGACTTTAATGACGCTGTTACAGCTGTTATTAAAGCATTTAACGAAGATATCACACGATAATAATAAAATCACCGGCCCTTAAAAAGTAAAACAAACTTACTTTTTGATTTTTTTTCGGCAAATGCATTTGACAAAGCATTATTGTTTAGTATATTAGTTCGAGGTCTGAATAAATGACGTTTTTTGTGTTTTTGTCTTGCTTGGGCCCGCAGGCGAATTTTTTGACCACCCGGGATGCGCTAGGCGCAATGTTTCAGGCAGCAGCATTCTAGTTCAGAAGTACAGCTTTTAGTTGAGTAGAATTGACAATGACTAAGCAATCTTTTACAGCGGCTTACTTTTATTATAGCTTTAGCTTTGCTTTTTATTTTAGAAGCAAGGCTCTACTGCTTCCTGCTGTAAACCGTCAGCTCGCGAGGACCCCGAATACGAACTAACGGACGAGAGATTGAGAAAATCAACCCGGCAGTGTGAAGCACACCTGCCGGGTTTTTTTATTGCCCGGTAGGATAAGTAATTTCTTTTTTCCAATCCAACCACCAGTATCCCCTAACAGCATAGGAATTTATTATGATCATTGTCTTAAAAGAAACTTACAATCCGAAACAACTGGACAATCTGAAACAATGGTTAACAGGCCAGGGCGTTCGCATTCACGAATCGTATGGTGTCCATCAAGCTATTCTTGGCTTGGTGGGCGATACGACGCATATCGACATCGATTTGCTGAGGGCCTTGGAGATCGTCGAGGATGTCAAGCGCATCCAGGAGCCGTACAAGAATGCGAATCGCAAATTCCATCCCCTCGATACTGTCGTTGATATCAATGGGGTCAAAATTGGCGGTGGTCATTTCCAGATTATCGCTGGCCCCTGTTCGGTTGAGAGCGAGTCACAGATCTGCGAGGTCGCGGTCGCCATCAAGGCGGCCGGTGCCACGCTGTTGCGCGGCGGGGCGTTCAAGCCTCGCACTTCGCCTTATGCGTTCCAGGGCTTACGGCAAGACGGCATCAGGCTGCTGTTGGAAGCTAAAAAGCTGACTGGGCTGCCGGTGGTGACCGAAATTATGGATATTTCTCAGCTTGATTCGTTTGACGAGATAGATGTCATTCAGGTCGGTGCCCGCAATATGCAGAACTTCGAATTGCTGAAGAAATTAAGTACCCTGCGCAAGCCGATCCTGCTGAAACGCGGTCTGGCGAGTACCATCCAGGAACTGTTGATGAGTGCCGAATATATTATGGCGGGCGGTAATAACCAAATAATCCTCTGTGAACGAGGCATTCGGACTTTTGAAACGGCTACCCGCAATACGCTCGATATCTCTGCCGTGCCAGTGCTCAAGAGCTTGACTCATTTGCCGGTGATAATCGATCCCAGCCACGCTACCGGCATCGCGAAATTAGTGCCACCGCTGGCGCTGGCCTCTGCCGCCGTCGGTTGCGACGGCTTGATGATCGAAGTACACAACGACCCGCCGCACGCGCTTAGTGATGGCCCGCAGTCGCTGCTGCCGGAGGTGTTCGCTGAGCTGGTGAAAAAAATTAATCGGGTGCGGGCAGCTCTCTAAGGCCGGAAGGGAAAGGGTACGAAAATGAATGTCGGCATAGTAGGATTAGGTCTTATTGGCGGCTCTTTCGCTAAAGCGATTAAGAGTCGCACCGAGCATACCGTCTGGGGGCACGATGTCGTGGAAACGGTGCTGCTGCGGGCGAAGATGGTCAAGGCTATCGACGACGTGCTGACGCCAGGGCGGTTGAAGAAATGCGATATCATCTTGTTGGCGCTTTTTCCGGAAACGACGCTAGATTGGCTTACGACGCACAGCAAGGACCTTCGCCCAGGTAGCATCGTGCTGGATTGCTGCGGTATCAAGCAGGAAATCTGCCGGCTCGGTTTCGAGCAAGCGCAAAAATACGGCTTTATCTTTATCGGCGGGCACCCGATGGCTGGACTTGAGCGCTTCGGCTTCGATGCCGCCAAGGCGAATCTCTTCTTGCACGCCTCGATGG
>CAZUCG010000287.1:0-4469 GCA_964619145.1 uncultured Lentisphaeraceae bacterium
ACCAAACACAACCAAACACAACGCTAGTCCAACCGGCCATTGACACGCAACAAACTGCCGGGGAATAACCTAAAATAATGATTTCGCGGTTCAACAAAATGGAATGGCTGAGACTCTCGCCGCCGTACATAATTTACGCGAAACAAAAAACAGTGGCACACAAACAACTCCAGAGGAGTTGTCTTTTTCAGGGTAGTTAGCCGCCATATATTGATCTAGAAGAATAACATAACGTTGTTGTTCACGGTTCGATGCTAATTGGTGAGAACAATGTTCTGTCGAGCCCGACATTCACCGGTCATTCGAGATAATAGAGACGAGGAGCACACCATTGGAGTAGTCAACCAGGACCAAGACAAGCGGCTAACCTACTGCTTAAAACGGCCCGACATTGTCCACCTAAAGGGCATTCCACAACAACTGAGCAATTGCGGCAATACTGCCTTGGCGCCTGTGACGCAGCCACTCTCGCCAAAGAACTGGCAAACTACCCGCCAAATAATATGCCCATTGCTCTGGATGCAGGTATTCGCTAACAAAACAAAAGCAGCAGGGCGCAAATGCTCAGCCAAAAAATTTGCCTGAGAAATAAAAAAGACTCAATCCGACTGGCAAAAATTCAGTTATGGATTACGTTTATGTTTTGACTACTTTTATTGACAGAAATATCATAAATTGATTTAGGAGAATGCGTAAAATGAAGAAATCAGTATTATTAGGGTTGGTAGTGCTCTTTGGGGTAGCGGCACAGGCTTTTGATACCTCTGCCCTGCAGTTGAGCATTTGGGCGCCTCGAGTGCAGCTTGTTCCAGACTACATCGATATCTCTGGCCTTAAATTGAATTTACCTTATGGCGGCAACAAAAAAGTCGTGGGCGTGGATTTGGGCATTGCCTCAATCAATGACAGCTCTTCATCTTTGCAAGTGAACCTCTTTAACCGCAATATCGAAGATTATGTCGGATTACAGGTCGGCTTAATCAATGTCGCCGGCACCTCTAACGGTGTAATTATCGGCCTCTTTAATTCCACAGAAGGCATTTCCGGAGGTCTGGAAATTGGTTTGGTGAATGCCTCATTGGAGCATCGCGGCCTGCAAATCGGGCTGGTTAACTACTGCGAGTTCCTGACTGGCATACAGATCGGCTTGGCTAATATCGTCACTAAATCGACAGTGCCCTTTTTCCCAATTTTGAATTTCTGCTTCTAAGCACGACCGGTCGAGTTATTTTACCAGCAAGCCGCAGTAGGGTCTCCCTCTGCGGTCTTGTTGTTTTGGAGGCATAGTATGCGAAAAATCACCTATCTCTGTGCAGCGTTATTGACACTGCTGCTCGTTCTCTCCATTGCTTGTTATCGTGGAATGCAGACAGAAGTCACTGCTATGATCAGTAACACTGCCCTGGGAACGCTGTTGCAACAGACCCAAGCAGCTATTTTCGCCCAGCTGAATTACGCCCAGCTGATTGTGGACAGCAGAAAGAATGCCTTGACGGCGGATGAGAATCAACTAATTCGACAGAGCCTCGAAGGCCGCGACTTGTTTAACCGCCTCTGGCAACAGCTCGCAGACGCTAGCCGAGAGAACAACCAGGATGAGAATTTCATCCGCGATCTGCAATATGACGGCAAGACCCTGGAGGGGAATGTACAGGACGTCCGCAGCGGTCCAGAAATTCGCCACAGCTTGCGAAAAGTCTATGATCAAGGACGGCTCTTGGGTGACAAAATTCAGAACCACTTAGTGGTTCTGCAGCAACGCAACGCCAGCTCAGAGGCTCGCTGCTCAAAGCTCGGGCATCTATGGTTCTGGGCTGGCGCAGCAATAGTTGTTCTTCTGCTAAGTGCTCTACTCTGGGAAAAACTGCGCCAGAAGCGCATCCTGACGAATTATTTGGCCCTGTCGTATGATTTAGGCAAAGGCGATGGCAGCCCCCCACTGCCTGCCGATGAGGCTGCTAACATCGCAGTACAGTATAATTTGGACAAAACCTTGGAATTGCTCTTTCAGCGCTTTCGTGAAGAAAGCCGCCACAAGGATAAATTCTTTGCCTCGATGAGTCACGAAATACGCACTCCCCTCAACGGGCTGGTTGGTTTTCTGAGCAACCTGGCCGAGACCCAGCTGAATGATCAGCAAAAACAGTATCTGCGGATCATCGAATCGAGCGCCCGCAGTTTAATGCAAGTCATCAATGAAATTCTAGATTACTCTAAAATCCAAGCCGGTCAATTATCTTTAGAGGAGATCGCTTTTGACTTACGTGATTTCCTGGAAGAACGCATCGCGGTCGCCCGCCAGTTAGCCAAGAACAAAACCCTGAAAGTAATCCTGGATTTCCCCAATCAGGACTTACTGATTATCCGCACCGACCCAGGTCGTCTGCGGCAAATCCTTGACAACCTGTTAAGCAACGCCATTAAATTCACCGACAGCGGTGAGGTCATTCTAGAGGTCCGCCAGCAGAGTTGCGAAGATAACTATCTCAGCCTGGCTTTTGCGGTACGAGACAGCGGCGTTGGCATCCCAATCAATATCCAGAAGAAGCTCTTTAAGCCATTCGCTCAAGCCGACGACACGATTGCCCGACGCTACGGTGGCACTGGCCTGGGTCTGAGTATCTCATCGGCCCTAGTAAAACTATTGGGGGGGCAACTGTCATTGCAAAGCCGGCCTGGTGAGGGCTCCTGCTTTTCCTTTAGCTTGCGCCTCCTCGCAGCCCGACCAGAAGAGCAAGTGCGCATCTCTGAGCTGTACCGCATCACCCTGCCCCGAACAGAACTGAAAAAACACTGGGCGCTGCTAGTCGATGATACCCCGACAAATCTGTTTTTGCTGGAGACCATCTGCCAGAGCGTCGGACTGCCGTACCGCACAGCTGTCAATGGCCGGGAAGCATTGGAACTCTGTAAACAACAGCGCTTCGATCTGATCTTTATGGATATCCAAATGCCGATTATGGACGGCTATACTGCTATCCGCGAAATCCGCAAGTTACCCAATAGCGGTATGACCCATATTATCGCGCTGACCGCATCGGCTTTCCAGGAAGACATCGACCAGGCCTTGGGAGCCGGCTCAACCGGTTTTATCCCCAAGCCATTCGAGCGAGACCAGCTGCTACTCTGCATCGCCGATGCCCTCGGGATAACCCCAGAACGACAAATCCGGGAGCCGTTGGGCCCACAAGAGACGGCCGAAAGCGCCACCGTACGCAGAATGCACGACTTTATGCGCGAGCAATACCAAATTTCACTCGGTGAGATCAAGATGATTCTGGCACAAACAGTCACTGATTGGCGGCCTGTTCTGGATAACTTGGCTACTTATTCACAGCAGGGGAACGCCGAGGAAACAATAGCCATCCTGCAACGCCTGAAAGGACAGCTGGTATCAGTCGGGCTGCTGGACCAATCGGAGCAAACAGTGACAATTATGCAAGCCTTTAAGACAAATAACCGCACCCAGGGGCAGGCGATGGTTATCAATTTATGTCAGGCCTTAACCCGGATTTTTAAAGTGCTGGAACAAGAAGTAACCGTGAAAAATCAAGCCTAGCCAAACAGAGCTAACCACTCTGAACGATAAAACTAACCTCAGTAACATTATTTAGGCTGAAATTGCTATCTGGTACAGCAGCTATGGTAGAGCTTATTTATTCGTGATTATATTAACTGGCCGGCAGAATATCCGCCGGAGCTATGGTCAAAATACACAATGAGACAGTGTTGCATAGGCGACTGCGTCATATTGGCGCAGTTTATTACTATTTCTTGCTATTTCTTTTTATTCCTCCTGTCAAAAAGTTGGCACGCATTTTGCTATATAGTAATTGTGCAACGCTCTAGGTCACTCTAGTAGCACGAATAAAATCAGGACTCAGGAAAAACATAAAAGGAGAATCAATTATGCTGTGTAACACTCTTCGACCGTTGACTTTTTGGAATCCCTGGCGTGATTTCGAGTATTTTAACAATCATTTGAACCATTATTTTGGAGGTAAAACGACTATGAATAAAGAGAATCAAAATCAAGACAAAGTCAGCACTTGCAACTCTGCTGATTTGCGGCTGTACACTCCGCGCATCGGCATCTGGGAAAATGACAATGCTGTGTTTTTGGCTGCCGAAATGCCTGGCGTGTCTGAGAAGGACGTGACTATCGATCTGCAAGGCAAGACCTTGGAAATCACTGGCACAGTGGACTTCAATCTGCCGGAAGGTTTTCAAGAAGATAATGCCACGACCTGCAAGCGCAAATACACCCGTCAGTTCACCTTGAATGACGGCATCGACCAAAATGAGATTGCCGCGACAATGAAGGATGGAGTCCTGCGCCTGACTTTGGCTAAAGTCAAAGCTGCGGTTCCCCGTCGGATCGAAGTCAAGAGTGCTTAATAAGCCATAGTTTAAGCACTAAATAAAGCAGGCCTGGAGGACAGCTGTCCTCCAGGCCGTTTTTTTTATCT
>CAZUCG010000288.1:0-4467 GCA_964619145.1 uncultured Lentisphaeraceae bacterium
CAAAAATCTGAACAGAATATTATCCATAAACGCCGTTGCAAATTAACTGGCCAGAAGTTGTTCAAATCAACCGCCGTCTGGCAATTGCCGTTTTGTGCAAGAGACTAGCGGCGCGAAAATGCCCGCAAATAAATATTGCTGAAATTCATTCACAACCGAACCCAACGGCGAAACTTTGCTCTGTGCCGGCAGTTTTTATGAGCTGGAATCCAGGCCAGATAACAAGATGCGCTACCCTTGTCCGAAGCGAGGAAATCCTTCGTGCTGCGAATCAGTTGGCAGGGGTGGCGAACGTTTCTTCGCCTGGATTAACTGCCGTATCCATTTCAACTTCTTCGTCCTGCACGTCCGCTTCTGCCGCGTCCACAGTCTCCTCTGCTGGCTTGACTTCAGCGTCCTGAGCGTCTGGCGTGGTGTTAGTAGTCGGTGCTACTGGTGGTGCTGGAGGGGCGACAAAGCTGTCCGCCAGCTCCAGGATGACCACGGAGCTATCGAGCTCGTAGTTGCGTTGTTCCAGCATCAGCACCAGAGCGATCTGCCGGCCATTGGGATTCCAGGCGTGCATCCCGACTACTGCGCGACGGCCATCGAATTCTTTGGCGTTACGGAAATTGAACCCAGTCAAGCGGCGTTTGTCAGAACCGTCTTTGTTCGCTAACCAGAGTTCTGAACGTAAATATTTTTCCCAGAGGCGGCCACCTGGGCCGAGATTGGTCAGCATCATCCCTTCGCTACTGCTCCAAGTGACCTTCTCGCCTTTGGGGGAGAAGGCGGCGTAGCGGTTCCAGATCCCACGAGTGTCGGTAATCGCTTGTGGGGGGTTGTTGGCGGGGATATTCATAGTGTAGATATTCATCGTGAACCAAGGCTGACGATCCTCCATCGCGGCTGCGAATAACACGCTTTTGCCGTCTGGAGAAAAACCATAAGTCTCGTAAAAATCCTGCCCTTCGCCTGGAGTATAGCGCTCGATATTGTCTAATTGCCAACGCCCGTAGCGGAAATTTAACTCGCCTAGGCACATTTCGCGCATCCCTAAAACTGAACTCTGACGGGAATTGCCCGAGATTTGAGTCCAGAAAATTTTGCGCCCATCGCGGGAAAAAGTCGGATAGACTACGCCGCGGGGGTTGCTTTGCGATAATCCACTATTGGTCAGTTGGCTAAAGCTTCCCCTGTCATCAAGCAGCCAGAGGTTGTTGTGGAGGCCATAGCCTGCCCGAGCGCGGGTGGTTTCCTTGCTGCGGAAAGGCTGAGCGCAAAAAACAATCTTCTTTTCAGTGTCGTTCCAAGCCGGGCTGCTGCAATGGGCATTGCCATTCTGCCGCCGGAAAGCCGGGTCATTGCTCAGCTCTTGAGCAGTGTTTTTTTCCAAATCCAGCAATTGGATGCTGGAATATTGGCCACTTTGTTGGTCAACCAACAGCTTCTTGCCATCAGCACTCCAAGAGAGACTCAGCACACCTTTGCCGAGCTCGCCGAGGGTAAGGACTTGCCGCAGCATAATCCGGTTGCTGCCCAAATCCTCAATGTCCTGGCCCATCGAGGAACAGCAAAGGGCAGTCAGCAGCGTGAGACAGACTGCAGGTATTCGTTGGCGGAAAAAACTGGGCTGGGTATTCATAAGTTCCTCCTGGAGCGGTTATGCTGCTTGAGAGCCACGGGTGGTGAAAGAGCTCAGATAACGGATGGCTGCGCCAATTGCAGTCGCTAGCCCGGGCCCAGGTTTAGATGGTCTCACCCTGCAGAGAAGAGTATTTCAGCAAAGTAAAACCGGGATTCTTTTCGCAGAAGTAATTCACCGACCATTCATCTGGGAAGAGCAAAACAAAAATCTCGTCGCTGTCCTGGGCTAAACGGACATTGCTGCCGAGATAGATGTCCTGTAAACTGGCAGGGTCAAAATTTGGCGGCAACCAGCGCACTTGAGTATAAGGCGCGTCTTCCAGGCGGACAACGGCCGAGTATTCCGTCTCCAGACGATGCTTGACAACTTCGAACTGCAATTGTCCGACCGCGCCTAGCAACGCTGTTTTCTGCAACGAATTATGCGGCTGGAAGACTTGGATAACGCCCTCATTGAGCAACTGCTCTAAGCCCTCCCGGAATTGCTTGTACTTAGCCGGCGAGGTGTTGTGCAGGTATGAGAAGACCTCTGGAGGGAAACGCGGTATTTCGTGATAGACGAGTTGCGGGATATTGGTTAGGGTATCGCCAATGCGGAAATTCCCGTGGCTTACCAGCCCGACAATATCGCCCGGGTAGGCCTCTTCCACCGACTCGCGATCTTGGCCAAAAAGACGCTGCGGGTAAGATAAGCGCAACGGCCGCCCGCCCCCACGTGGATTCGGGACCGTCATATCTTTGCGGAAGATGCCGGAGCAGACTCGCAAGAATGACATACTGTCGCGGTGTTTCGGGTCCATGTTCGCCTGAATCTTGAAGACAAAACCGGAGAAATCTTCTCTCGCGGGCTGGATCATACCCAAGCTGGATTTTCGCGGCTGGGGGGGGATAGCGTGTTCGACAAAGTAACTCAGTAAAAGTTGCACCCCGAAATTATTGATGCCGCTGCCGAAAAAAACTGGCGTCAATTCGCCCCGGCGGATTTTTTCATCATCGAATGCTTCTCCTGCTAGGGTCAGTAGCTCGATTTGGCTTAGCCATTCCTGGTGTAGATCGGGATGCAGTAGCTCGCCGATGCGCGGGTCTTCAGCGCCAGTTGTATGCTCCACGGCCTTACTACTGCCCTTGCGACGGTTGGAAAATAAATACAGTTTTTTGGCCAGGCGGTCATAGACGCCCTTGAAGTCCGGGCCGTCGCCGAGTGGCCAAGTCACCGGGAAGCCGCCGATGCCCAAGACGCTCTCCAGCTCGTCAAGCAATTCCAACGGGTTTTTGGCCGGCCGGTCCATCTTGTTCATAAATGTGAAAATGGGGATATTGCGTAAACGGCAAATCTCAAACAGCTTGCGAGTGCGTTCCTCGATACCCTTGGCGGCGTCGAGGACCATAATCACACTGTCCACAGCCGTCAGAACACGGTAGGTGTCTTCAGAAAAATCACGGTGACCAGGCGTGTCCAGCAAATTTATGCAATAGTCACGGTAGTTGAATTGTAAGACGGTGGAAGAGATCGAGATACCGCGTTCACGCTCGATGTCCATCCAGTCGGAGGTGGTAGTGCGTTGGTTCTTTTTGGCCCGGACTGAGCCGGCTAGCTGCAACGCGCCGCCGTACAAGAGTAATTTTTCCGTCAAGGTGGTCTTGCCGGCGTCGGGATGTGAGATAATGGCGAATGTGCGGCGGCGCGATATTTGTTCAGTAAATTCAGTCATAGAGGTTATTGTTCTTCTGCCGTCCAGCCCAGCCCGGTCAGGACCCGGAAGCGTTCCTGCAGGATCATTTCCCGGTTGGCGGAGCGTTCCTGGAAGCGCTGCTTGAGCATTTTCATTTCTGCTTCCAGGCGATTGATTTCGATTTGTTGATGTTGTTGAGATTCTTCAAAACTCTCGTTCAGGAGCCGTTGTAAGTGCTGTTTTTGCTGCTGCATTTCCCAGTACAGTTTTGGCTCCTCAGTAGCCTTCTTGCCTTCCAATTGTACGGCTAGATTCTGTATTTCTTTGCTGATAATGCGGATTTTGCTCTCTAGTTTCTGTACCGTTAAGAGGCGTTGGTATTCTTGGGGATTGACATCCTTGACACGTTGGATGGCTAAGAATTTCTCAATCATCCGTTGCAAAAAGAGCCCGGCTTCATTGGGACGCTCGAGGCAAAAACGGTCCCATTCCTTCAGTAAATCCGGGGCATACTCGAGATAGAACTCCTGCACGGCGTTGGCAGTGATTTCAGGATACTTGGCGGTAATTTGCTGCCAGGCATCGCGTTGCAATGCCTCAACGCTCTCTAATTCAGGTTGCGCCCAGAGCAGCGTGCAGGGCAGCAGCATAAGGGCCAGCAAGTGAATGTAGCATCGAGTAGTCATATTGGTCTCAAGGTTACGGGTAAAACAAAAAGTACTGTGAGCTAAATTAAATTTCGTAAAGCATTACTAGTAATCCTGGCACTATGGCCATCAAGCCATTTTGGCCTTGATGAATTGGTAGCTGAGGCGAGCACTTTCCAAAGCGCCGATGTCGCTGCTGTCCTGTTCGTAACTCATAGTACCGATGTTAGTCTCGGAGACGACTTCCAGTACAGCTGAAAAATCGAGCACGCCGTTGCCCAGTTCGGTGATCTTGCCTTCAGCAGTCAGGTCTTTCAAGTGCAACAGCGGTATGATTGCAGAGTATTTTCGCAGGTGGGGGACGATTTCTGCCCCGCCGGCGTGAATCCAGGCTGTGTCGGCTTCATAGAGAACTCCGGGCGTCTCTGCCAGGAGTCGCTCCAGGTAACTGCGACCTGAGACATGGGAGAACTCGTGGCTATGCGCGTGGTAGAAGATTTGGCAGCCGTGGTCAGCCGCTA
>CAZUCG010000289.1:0-4463 GCA_964619145.1 uncultured Lentisphaeraceae bacterium
ACATTGAGAAATGCCTGCCTGCGCTGTCAGCTGACGGTAAGGCCAGCGCCTATGCGACCTACCCGCCAGATGACCCCGCGGAACAGCATATCCCAGCCGACAAGTTGCTGGCAGGACGCACCGGCGAAGTCTGGACGCACGAGTACTTCCTCTCTGCCATCCGCCATAATATGGTCCGGCTCGACGACCTCTACTCGCATCGATTGCCAATGCGCTTGATTGCCGAAGGATTCTCAATGCTTGAACGTAAAGAAGCCTTGAAAATAGTGTTCGATATATAATTTTCCGCTTTGTCAGAGCAAAAATCGGCTTCAGCCAGGACCCGCAACCGGAGAAAAAGAAAAATGAAAAGCAGAGCTGTTGTCTTCACCGCCGCCAATAACTATAATATCTTGGAAGTCAGTATCGCCGATCCGGGGCCAGATGACATCCTGGTGCGTACGCTGTGGACTGCTGTCTCCCCCGGCACCGAACGCTGGACCTTGCGCGGCAAGCATATCGGCACCCGCTTTCCCTGTATTCCCGGCTATCACCGCATCGGCATCGTCGAATCCGCCGGCGCAAATGTCAGCTCTCATAAAGTCGGCGACATCGTCTATGGTTCCATTAACAAGGTGTTACCGCCAGTCGTCAATATGTTTGGCGCCCACATTGCCCACACAGTTTCTGCGCCGGAGCCATACACTATCCTAGGACACGGCGAGATGGATACGGCTCTCGCCGAGCAAATCGTGTTCACCATCCTGGTCGCCGTCGGTAACCGCGGGGTGAATACCCTCGAGGTCAAACCGCGACAACGGATTTTGCATCTCGGGGCTGGCATCGTCAGCCTCTCGGCCGCTCAAATCGCCGCCCTGCGCGGGACCTATTCCGCCTTGGTTGACACCAATGCCGAACACGTGGCCTTCGTGAACAGGCAATTCCCAGATTACCTCTGTTTGAATGGCAATGACCCAGACCTCGAAGCAAAATTACAGGCTTTTGCACCAGATGGCTTCGATATCTTGCAAGACACCGTTGGTGTCCCAGCCGCCATCGACAAATATATAAAACTCGTCCGTTATCAAGGCACGCTGCTGCTGCAGGCGCAATACTTCGATTCTGAACACCGGGCCATCGACCTAGACCAAATCAAAATCAAGGAAATGACCGTCAAAACGACCTGCGGGACCACTGAGGACGACAACGCAGAAGTCCGCCACCTGATCCAGCAAGGCTGGCTAAAGGTAACGCCATATATCACTCACCGCTTCAACAAGGACAATATCCTCGCCGCCTATCAGCTGCTCGACAAAAATACCGAGCATAACCTCGGGATGGTCATCGACTGGCGATAACTGCTGGCAGCTAGAATTCGCCAGAATGCTTGGTCATAATCCCTGCGCTTTGCGAATTAATCAATCATACACAACGTTTACCGCGAAGCAAATAATGCAATCAGTGGAGTCGGAAATGAAAAACAATCTATCCCTAGTCTCAGCGCTTCTGCTGTCTTCCACCTCCTTGACAGCTCAAGTAAAGGACCTAGGCGATCAACTCGAACTGCTTTGGGATAAAACCCAAATCGCCGACCTCGCTGGGAAAGCCCAGCTTATCCTGCATCATCCGACTTACCAGGAAGTCTCGCTCGTCCACGACCAACCTTGGGAAGGCAATGTCTGCTGCTATCATACCGTCTTCAAAGATGACCTCAATTATAAAATGTACTACCGCGGCGGCGTCCACAAAATGCCTGACTTGCCTGATCACCCGGAATTCACCTGCCTAGCTGTCAGTACTGACGGAATAGCCTGGGAGAAGCCGAACTTCGGACTTATCGAATTCAACGGCTCAAAAAACAACAACATCATCTGGGTCGGTAGCCCTGCCGCCCATAATTTCGCGCCTTTCCACGACCAGAACCCAAATTGCCATCCTGAACAAAAATACAAAGCCATCGCCGGTAAAAGTCAAGGACTGCTGGCTTACGCCTCCCCAGATGGCATACATTGGACTAAAATCCAGGACGAGCCGGTGATGACTGGCGGCAGTTACGATTCGCTGAATGTCGCATTTTGGGATAGCTGGCAAAAAAAATACCTCGCCTATAGCAGATTTTTCAAGAAAGACGTCGGTCGAGCCATCAAGGTCTATTATTCGGAAGATTTCCTGCATTGGTCGGACCCCGTCTGGCTCAATTATGAAGAAGGCACCCCGAATGAACAGCTCTATACCAACGGCATTCATCAATACCACCGTAGCCCGGCAATGCGCCTCGGACTGCCCAAGCGCTTCATCACTAGTAGGAAATCTCCCCACGACCCATCAGACGCGGGCGGTATCCCCGGTGTCTCTGATGGTGTTTTTATGTGCAGCCGCGATGGCGTAAACTTCTCGCGTTGGTCCGAGGCATTTCTTCGGCCAGGGCTGCAGTATGAACGCTGGATCAATCGCAACAATATGGCTGCCTGGGGTACTGTCGAAACCGCGGCTGCTATCCCTGGCCTGCCGCCCGAGATTTCGCTTTACGCCACCGAGGGATATTACAGCAATCAAGCAAACAAGATTCGTCGGCTGACGTTGCGTCTTGACGGCTTCGTTTCCGTTAATGCGCCCTTCACTGGCGGCAGTGTGACCAGCAAACCACTGACTTTCACAGCAACCCCCAAGCCGGTCGAAGCACCAACTGCAGATGCCCAAATCCGCAAAAATGAGCAAGGTAACAACGTGCTCGCTATTACAGCTCCCACAATCATCAGCTTAAATAACACCGCCGAACTGGGCAATAAAGTCACCTTCGCCTGCACCTTCGATAAGATGGTACCGGGACACCGCAGAATTTTCTCCTCCTATAATGGCGGTCCGAACCAAAAAGGACAACAGAAACTTGTTATCGATGGCTGTTTCGGCAGCTTCTTCGCTTCCCAAGAGCGCAAAATCGGCTTCAGAGTCTGGTACGACGGGCTCGAGGCAGTGATCACCAGCGAAGAATGCCCGGATTGGCCAAGCATCAGCACTGGGCCACTCAAAACCGTGGTCGTCTATGAAGATGGTATTATCAGCATCTTCCTCAACGGCAAACAAGTCGCAAGCGCAGGCCAGGCCGGCTACGGCCCCCTGGTGCTCCCCGTCGGCGACGTGCGTTTCGGTGAAGATTATCTGCCGGCCTCGCTGAATAACGAGCCCTTCCTCGGCGAAGCAGAGGAAATCGCCGTCATCAATCGGTCCTTCACAGCAGCAGAAGTTGCTACTGCCGCCCAACAGGGCCTCGTCGCTGTTATCGACTGCGCGAATGACCAAGGCGCGTACCTAGGCTTTACGTCTGAGCAGCAATACTCTGTCACCAACAAGTTGCAGGCCAATCCTTATACCACCTCGCTTAGCCAATATTGCTGGGGTGAGACAATGCTCTTGCTCAATGCTTCTACCTCTGCGGCCGGTAGCATCCGTTGCGAAATTCGCGACGCGAATAACCAGCCCATCCCAGGCTTCGAACTCGGTAACTGCCAACCACTTTTCGGAGATGACATCGAGCTGATTATGCGCTGGGACCACGGCGTCGAACTCTCACAACTCGCCGACAAGCCGATTAGCCTGCATTTTGCACTCGTTGACGCCGACCTGTTTGCCTACCGCTTCGGACAACCTAGGCAGTACCGCTGACCACCGACCGGGCTAGGACTTAAGATAAAGTAATCGACGATACTCAAGTTTAGCATTGGTTTGACTTTCGCGACTCTGGCCACAACAGCCCATCCCTCCACCCAAACAGCACAGAATAACAGCAAAGAAAAATACCTAGATGAAAAAACAGCACTTGCCTTTTGTTTTGTTGGGCTTATATATCTTGGAGGTGATTTTATTGGGCCTTGCGCCTGTCGACCGGAAGGTCTGGTGGGCAGAAAACCTCACGGCCTGGATACCAATAATCGGACTCTGCCTGATGTATTGGCGAGGTATCCGATTCTCAAATACTGCATATCTGCTGATGGGGTTGTTTTTTGCTCTGCATACCATCGGCGGGCACTATACTTTTGCCAAGGTGCCAATGCTCTCAATCAATGAATACTTCGGCTTTGAACGAAATCACTTCGACCGAATCTGCCATTTCCTGGTCGGGGTATTCGCTTACCCAGTGATGGAATTTCTCGACCGTAATAAACTGGTGCGCGGACGATTGCTGATGGCAGTTATCAGCGTTTTGGCTATCTTCGGAGTCGCAGCTATCTTCGAAATAATCGAATGGCTCTACGCCGTGATCGCTGACCCAAACTCGGGAACCTTGTTCTTGGGCTCACAAGGAGATGTCTGGGACGCGCAAAAAGATATGCTGGCAGATGGATTGGGAGCAATTCTTTTTACTAGCTTTTATTGCCTGACGGTGAAAACCAAAGCTCAAATGCCTGAAGGCGACAGTTAAAACTACTGCCGAACCGCTAAGCAGAATAATTTTTGTCAAATACTACAATTTTGGTTGTATTTGA
>CAZUCG010000290.1:0-4458 GCA_964619145.1 uncultured Lentisphaeraceae bacterium
GGAAAAAGTGGGCAGATATGACGTATACTTTTCGGTGATTTCCTGCTTAAAACTTCGGCGGGACCTGCTCGGGAGGCCAGTTCGACCGGAGAGAAAAGTGAAGGTGATAGGTTTGGAACAGAGAAGTAATACTGGCAGCCCCGCAATCCTCCAGGAAAACGTTGGGGTGGGACTTCAAGCCGCTACCATAGGAAGACGTGGTGCCGGTGCTCTACCATGCCGTCGGCGGCTACTACCCGACCTCACACCTTACTCCTCCGGCTGGTTGAAACGCAATCCGCCAGGCACTTCTTCGGCGGAGACACCGAGTTTGGCACCGATTTCGCGCAAATAGTTCCGCATGATACAGCGCTTGTTTTGATACTTGCCCTTTTCCTTATAGAAATACTCGCTGTCCTCCCAGCCGCAGCAGTCCATGAAGTCGCCATGACGGATAAACTCCCGGCGTCGGTACCTGGCGTGGATGCAACTTAGCACTCGGTCTATCTTTGTGGCGATGCCGACCGCCAGTTCGTGTGCTTCCCCTCCGTTGCTAGGCAGCGCTTTCCAGAGGTTTTTTGTTCCGTACCTCTCACGAAACAGCCATTCTTCGCACTGGAATGCCTCTTTTTCGCCTACAGCAGATGCCGTGGGTACCTGTCCCCGAACCACCGCTTGCTGCTCAAACTGGTCATTACCGTACCATTTGTCTATCGACGCCTCCAGAGTATGGCCGGTTATCGGTAGCGGCTTCATGATGAAGTCGTTGGCGCCAGTCCACATGATTTCCGCAGTCCTGGCGCTGTCGGCAATCTTGCCGGTTACGACGAATACGGGGAGCTGAACTTTCCTGTGCGTCCTTCGAATTTCAGCTAAATAACGCTGACCTACTTCCGGTGCTGCCGGATTGCCGTATTGCATCGGCAGCTCCATATCCAGGACGATAAAGTCATACTGCTTATCAGCCATCATCTTTCTGGCCGTGGTAACATCTGCGGCTTCATCGCAGATGTGGCCGATCGCGCCAAGGCGATCGATTATTTCCTCCCGCATACCGGGATCGTCGTCAATGACAAGTGCTTGCTTATTTTTCATCGCTATTCCTTAGTTGGGCAGAAAGACTTTCACCGTTGTTCCAATTTCCGGCTGGGACTGGATGTCAACATCTCCGTTGTGGTCTCTGACTTTACTGTAGGCTATGGCCATGCCGAATCCGGTGCCGGTCTTTTTCTTTGATGTCCCGCGCGGTCTGAACTGCCTCACGATCGATAGAGCCTCCTCATCCATGCCAGCACCGTTGTCGACGAACGTGATTTCAATGCCGGCCTGAATACTCCGGGCTACGATGGTGATTTTGCCGCTGTCCCTGAAATTGTTGTCCGCCACCTGGAAGGATTCGAACGCATTCTTGATGAAATTTCTGAACACCCGCAGGATGGCATCGCGCGATACGCGGCAGAAGATATCTTCACTGATGTCATATTCAATAACTATGCCATCTATGTTGACTTTGCGGCTGCGCATATTATCGGTTTCCATGCCGACCGCGTGGTGGAGCAGATCCGATATGGATTCCAGTGACCTGCCAGCCGGTGTCCGTTTTGACAGGTCGCGGATGTCGTTCGTCATTTGCTCAATCATACCGATGCGCTCTGAAACGATAAGCAATCCACGTCTGGCCTCTTGCAGCTCCTTTTCCGTCGTTGTCTTAACCAGAATTTTCAGCGACTTGTCCAAGTAATACTGAATGGGCGACAGCAACCCCCTGATGTCATGCCCGACAGCTCCGACAGTCACCTCGTAGGCATGCGTGAACTCCTTGTCCAGCATCGTCACGGCCTCTTCCCCAAACTTCTGTCGTATCTTATCCACATTCTGAAAAAGGGTCGGTTTCTCCGATTTCCGCGAGGGTTCGGTGACAAGGCTGCTACGCTCCATGCAACGCTTGGCCGCCGCCGCAACATAGGCATTGTCGTCGTCCTTGAGTTTAGTGAACAGGAAGATATGCTCCGGTGGGATAAACAGCATGCATTCGGCCACCTTCTGTCTGACCTCCCATTTGGCATCGTTGATATAGTTCATGAGTTCCGCGATAATTTTGCGGTCACCGATATGCTGCTCCAGATTTTCTTTCAGCACTTGGACGGTCTCCATGCGCTCGTTCCAGCTTCTTGTATTGTTTTTCACGCCGTGTCTCCTCAGTTTGCATACCTTGCCTGGCGTTTACGGAAGGCATCTCTGCCGCCTTCGAGCAGACTCAGGATTTCCTCCTTGCAGTCATCGACGGAGCCGCAGTTCTTGATATGACCGCATACACCGTTCGAATCCAGGACTAATATGCGCTCGGCGTCGCCCAGGACCGGAATGTTCGGGTTGTGCGTCACAAACATCAACTGACGGTGTTGTTTGACGTCCGATACGCTCCTGACAATGATGCGGTGAATGAAGCCGTTGTCCAGGTTGTCCTCCGGCTGGTCGACAATCAGCGGCCGGTTGCTGTCCAGAAGAACAATGGGAAGGATGGCGTTGCATTTTTGTCCGGTAGACAGCGTCTCTGTCGGCTTGTAAACATCAGTGTCCAATAGTTCGATACACGGCAGATCGGGCATGTCGACGATCTCCAGCGCTTCAATGGCCTCCTCGCCTGAGAAGGAGCTGATGACCGCCCGAGCCTGGTTCTTGTTCATGCCGACGATGCTCATAAGGCTGCTTTCATCCTCATTGCCAATCAGTTCAATCAGTGCGGTCGGCGAAAGCTGTGCCGCAATCCTGGCAGCTACCTGCCGGTGCTGTATCTGGCAGCGTTTCAGTCCTTCGGCCAGCAGGTTCTGATATATTTCACTGTTGCCGAGCTGCTTCAGCGACACGCGGATATTGGGCATCAAATTATCGTTGATGCAGTCCACGATAGATTTGCGGAGGATGAAGCGGCGGTCAATGAGTTCCGTATAGGCGTTCAGCAGAGTTTGCCTTTCCGCTTTCAACTGATTGTATTCCCTGATGGTTTCGCCCATCTGACGCTGCATCTCCAGCAGTCTGTTGCGTTCGCGCTCCAGCTTCATGCGTTCCGCGATAAGCGTCCTGTCGGCATTGCTTTTCTCCACCAGTCTGTTGTATTCAACGTCGGCAGACTGATGTGAGACAAGCAGCTTCTTCCTTGCTTCCTGATAGGACAACTGTCCTTGGGCGATCTCATCCAGGATAGCAGCCAGAAGCTGATTTATGGTGTTGTTCCGTAGTGACAATTCCTCAAGCATGTCGGTCAGAAGGTCAAAGTTTTCGCCTTCGCTCACGTTCTCGGTTCCATGCCAGGCAAGCTGCTGGGCTACGAAATCCTGCATTGCCTTGAAACGTTCCCCTGAAGTCTTGTAGATGCCGGCAAGTGCGTCGGCAAAGCTCTGTTCGCGGTCGCGCTGGGACTTCATGGTATTGGCTTTGCTGATGCTGGCCGAATCCTCGTCCAGCACCTGTGAATATCCGGCTAGGCGTTCGGTCAGATTGGGCAAGATGGAAGTCTGATCACGCAGTTCCTTGATTTTGGTCTGCAATGGCACCGCACTCTTGGTGTTCTCCTCAAGATGGCGGCGTAGCTTGTCAATGTCCTGGTTCAGTGCCAACAGCTCCTCTTGGCTGAACGACTCAATCAGCGCCAGTTGCGACGCGGCGTTGCCGGCGATGCTTTCGACATCGTTCTGGCTGAACACATCGACGCTGAAGATGGCGCGGGAGAAGTTGATGCCCGATGGCCTGCCGTTCACGTCCAGTACCATCGGTGCTTCGCCAACAGTCCTGCTGATGACGTAAGACAAGCCGTCTTTAGTGTCCACGGCGATGTCGATACGACCGCCAGCCAGATTGCTTTCGACCAGCGTTTCGATGCGCTTTCTGGCAGCCAAATCCGAAGGCATGATGTCCAGTGCATAGCGGATGAATTCGACGAGCGAAGTCTTGCCGGTGCCTCTGGCACCGATGACGCAGTTCAAGTGTTCGGATGGTTTGAATATCAGTCCATCCAGGAATCCGCCACTGATGCGGATTTCCTTCAACTTGTTGGATAATGTCTTTTGTTTCATATCAGTTCTCCCGGTTGGTGACAGAGGGTCTTGCCTGACACAATGCCAGAAAAGCGGCCTGTTTTTTATATCATAGCATTAATATTATGCCTCTTGTTGGACAAAACCTGTCCAAGTGTTTTTATTTTTTATTATTCTTATTTTTCAAAATATGGTGTATATTTATAAGTGCCTGCAATTAGCTTCGCCTATAAAGGAAAAATTCATGGAAACTGCTCAAAAAACATTTGTGGCGTCACGAAAACAGCTCCATCGGTTGGCCCGCATCGTGGCCATGCTGAAGCAGTCAGACAATATAACATTGGACAAAATATTAGAATGTTTTAGGGCAACTGAGTATGAAAATGGAGCGTTGCTGACTTGCGGAGCCAAGACCGTCTACCGTGGCCTGAAAATTCTGCGGGAC
>CAZUCG010000291.1:0-4451 GCA_964619145.1 uncultured Lentisphaeraceae bacterium
AGTCGATAAAATGCACCGGTAATTTACGCACGATAGGCCTGGCATTCTTTTTGTATTTAGAAGAAAATGACGATTATATTTTTACTTATTGGGATAATGGTGCCGATCGTTGGAGCAGGTCTGGCACCGGTTGTTGGTATATGATGGGCAGGAACGGCAATAATTTCGGTCCCTTGGCTCGACAAATCAACTTCCGGGAAAGTTATTCTTTGGGTGAGATTAAGAGTACGGGGCGTTCTTCATTGGCTTGTCCAGCTTATGAGCTTAATGCCGATATTGTCTCCGGCAAGGCGCACGGTTATGGCGCGAGCAGCCGGATGGTAACAAGTGGCCGGCAATATCGAATGATCAAGCAGCCGGTTGAGACGTGTGCGTTCGGCGAGAGTGGCGGGCAACAGGATAATGGCGTCAATGACCTCGGCCCGCGGGCTACTCATCCGCCGCATTTACGGCACGAGGGCTCAGCAAATTTCACGATGGGTGATGGGCACGTAATCAACCGCAAGCGTGACCGGGTGACCGGGCCGGGCTTCCCAGTACAAGACTCAGTTGATTTGGGCTATCGCTACAACCACCGCTTTTGGAATCCCTATTATTAGCCTGAAGCTTTGGCAGGCATAAAAGGGCGCGGCTTTATTCAGTCGCGCCTTTTATGTTATTCGAACCATATTTCAGTTTTTTCAGGACGCCGGAGTATCGAATCTTTGCCTTGAGAATCAATGCCGCAGGGCGGGTAATCGGCATTGTGATGCAGGCCACGGCTCTCTTTGCGGGCAATCGCACTGTCGATAATCATGTCTGCCACTGAGGCTAAATTGCGCAATTCGATCAAATCTGGGGTAATGATGAAATTCCAGTAATATTTTTCTATTTCCTTGCGGATCATCCGAATGCGATTTTTGGCCCGCTCCAGGCGTTTATTGGTGCGGACGATGCCGACATAATCCCACATAAAACGGCGAATCTCATCCCAGTTATGTGCGATTACAATCTGCTCATCGGAGTTCACGGCATCGCCTTGTGACCAATCGGGGATAATTTCGGCGGCGATACTAGGTATTGGCGTAGGTTTTTCCACAGAATGGATGACGGCATTGTAGGCCACGACCATAGCTTCCAGCAGGCTATTGCTGGCCAGTCGGTTAGCGCCGTGCAGGCCGGTGCAACCGACTTCACCGATTGCATAGAGGCGTTTTACCGTCGATACGCCATCGACGTCAGTGCGCACACCACCGCAGCAATAATGCGCTGCCGGGATTACAGGGATCAAGTCGGTAGCCATATTGATGCCGAATTTCAGACATTCATTAAAAATATTGGGGAAGCGTTTACGCAAGAATTCCTCGCTATGTTGTCTGATATCAAGGAACACACAAGGTTGTCCAGTGCGTTTTAATTCATTGTCAATGGCGCGGGCGACGATATCTCGGGGGGCGAGGCTTTCCAGCGGGTGGTAGTTTTCCATAAAGGTCACGTAGTCGTCACCTTGCTTGAGCTTCAGAATTGCGCCTTCGCCGCGGACGGCCTCGCTGATTAGAAATGACTTAGCGTGTGGATGGAACAAGATGGTAGGATGGAATTGATAGAATTCCATATTGCTGATTTCGGCGCTAGCGCGGTAGGCCATAGCTACTCCGTCACCGCAGGCTACGTCGGGATTGCAGGTGCAGAGGTAGACCTTACCGGCGCCGCCAGTGGCCAGGAGGGTGAATTTTGAGAGGAAGGTCTTAATTGTAGTCGTGGCTTTGTCAATGATATAAGCTCCCAGGCAGCAATTCTCGCCCTGCCATTCGATATGGCGGGTAGAAATCAAGTCAACCACCAGGTGGTTTTCCAGGATCACGATATTGGGATTCTCTCGACAGCGGGCGAGGAGGACTTCGCTGACTTCCCGGCCGGTGATATCGCCGGCGTGCAGGACCCTGCGGGCAGAATGGCCGCCTTCTCGTCCCAGGTGGAATTGATTGCCTTCGGTTGCTGAGACATTGCTTTCGACATCCTTTTGCAGGGTGAAATGCAGGCCATACTGTTGCAAATCGCGGACTCGGTCTGGGCCAGCCTTGACAATAGCCCGCACGACATCGGGATGGCAAAGTCCGGCTCCGGCCACGAGTGTATCCTGGATATGCGCCTCGAAGCTGTCTTCCTCGTCAACTACGCAGGCAATGCCGCCTTGAGCGTAGCGGGTATTGCACTCATCGGCTTTGGTTTTGGTCACAATGATAACCCGTCCGTGCTTGGCTGCTTCCAGAGCGGCGGTCATCCCGGCCAAACCAGAACCGATAATTAAGTATTCACAGATGATTCTTTTATCTGTGTGCTGTTGCTCTGTCATTTTATCCAATCCTATTTTTAGAAGTCTTGCGCGGTCAATCCTGCCGGTAGTTGTGAGGAAAACTCCCAGCTGAGGGTTTTATCAACGACTTGCATTTTGCTGGTCTCTCCTGTGATGCTCACTGCTGTCAAGTCGCCGTGCAGGCCAGTTTCAGAGAGGGTAAAACCAGCTCGGGTAGTAAATAGTGAATAGAAGCGAATTTCCTGCCCTTTCGCGGGGGGCTTGGCGAAGCGCCTGAGCTGTTTCACCGGTGGGTTAGCAAACGGATAGAGTTTCGGCAAAGCGCTTTGCCAACCGATAGTGCAGTAGCTACTGGTTTCTGCTTGCCCAGCGCCGCTGAATTGCAAGGTCGCGGTCACACCTTGCTGCTGTAATTGCCAGATGTTATCTGTCAGGGTAGCATCACCTAAAGCATTGAATAGGCATTCAATTTTTGCCAGGCCGGTGTCTGCATTGGCGACCACGCGGTCGATAACCAGAATAAACGCATCGATTTTCAACAAGATTGTGCGGAACCAGGTCAAGCCGTCAATGCCGCCCAGGGTGGATTCCAGGAATGCGTAATCGTCGATTTTCTGCAATGCTGAAATGTTAGCGAAATTCGGGGTATAAAGCAGCTGCCCGTCCTGTTGTTGGAAGAGCAAGGTATTATGGCAGCGTGGGCCAATTTCGCGTTGGCTATAGCGGATACCCATATCGGTGGCGTGGTTGTCGACAGGGAAGCCATAGCCATTATCGACCAGCCAAATCCGGCCCTGTTGATTATAGGCAAGGATGGCATTGACGTCGCGGTGTCCGTGTCCGTCGCCACCATAGGGCTCAAAAAGCAGATATTGTGATTCCCGCTGGTTACCGCTGCGCAGGGCGATTTTATCATACGGGCAAGAGAGTTTCGGGGAGACTTGTAAGCGTTCCCGGACGTGCGCCAGCAGCGGCGTAAGCTCCCATTGTCCGCAGGGTATTTCGGGTGCTGGTTGCAGGGGTGGGCGCAGCAACATTCCCCAGCCTGGTATGGGTAGTCGGTAAGTCTTGTTTTCCTGATAGCGGTTAGCCAAATAGACTGCATACTGATCGGGTTGGAATTGGTTGAGGGCAAAGATCATATCCTGTTCAGCCCAACACTGCATCGGCTGAGAATCTCCGTACGCTATCCCCTGGCCAAAATTATCGGTAATAGTGTAGACAGCGCGGGCGATATCGCGGAAACAAGGACTAGGAATACCTGTTGTCAGCAGGTCCCAGGCCAGTTTTTGGCTGGGGACAATCCATTGGTAGGAATTCGAGTTTTCGCTCTGGCGCCAAAATTCTGCGATCGGTCCACGGAAAGCGAATTCGGCGTACTGGTGCCAAATTTTAATTTCCGGGAAATCGAGCCAACTTGCGAAGTACAATGCTCCCAGTCCCAAGTTCAGGGCTGGGAAAGTCTCGTGGTTGAAGCGCAATTTTCCCTCTTTCATTGGCCAGTGTTGGCTGGCGTAGAGGTGAATTTGCCGCATTGAGGCATAGAACAAAGAGGTCAACAGCAGTCGGTCATCTTCGCTGAAGATGGGATCGGCTTCGGCCAGTGAAAATGCCTTGATCGCGTAGCCCAGATAGAAGTCATAGTCACTTAAATAACTGGCACCACCAGGTATAGCGAGTTGATATTTAGCTAGTCCTAGTAGGATAGTGCGAAAAGCCGCCAAGTATTCGGGTTGGCGAGTATAGGCATAAACATAATATAGTTTGACCAGCGTGACCATCGTACGGTGGCCATTGTCGCGCCCGACGCTCGGACCGCCGCAATCAAAAGCCGCGGAAATTACTTCTGCTAGATTTTGACAACGCTCCGCGAGGCTGAGATTCTGGTCTTGCCAGGGACCTGGCGGGAGATTGGGCGTCGAAGCCAAGAGCTCATCCGGGTTAAAGCTTTCGGGCCGGGCGGGTGTGTTGGGATCGAGCCAGAATTGGTCGTTTTTTTGCCGCAAAAAGCCCTGACTAGTTGGCTGCAGAGAATTTTGCCAATGCTCGAGGAATACCGCCTGGTATTTGGGAGCGACTGAGCAGGCGATGATATTCTGTTCTGTTTTCAGCAAGCCGTGGATAGTCTCGATACTCCAGCCGTTTGGACCGGGCA
>CAZUCG010000292.1:0-4413 GCA_964619145.1 uncultured Lentisphaeraceae bacterium
CGCTTGTTAAAACCAGCGATACTGTTGCTACGGTAGTGTATCCTGTTGCAACGGGGGCATTGATACACGAGCTGCAGAAGAATTCGCACTTCTTTTCGAAGCCCCTGCCGCTGCAGAGTATAGCGTTTTGCAGCTTACGAGATGACCGGCTAATCTATCTCTGCTGTGGCATTTAATAATCATATTTCAAGTGCATAATAATCCAAGAGCGTAATCGTAACTTGGGACAAAAGTTTTGCTGTAGTTATAAATCAAATCTCGAGGTCATCAACGATGTACAAGAATGTTTATATTGTAGCGGACGTGGAAGGCGTAGCCGGGCTGGTCTTTTATGAATTCTGGGACAAAGAGATGAGCTTGCTGAATCACGAGTTGCTGCACCGCAACCGCGTCCTGCTGACAGAAGAAGTCAATGCCGCAGCTCGAGGCGCCTTCGCCGCCGGAGCAGAAAAAGTCGTGGTACACGACCACCACGGGGCCGGCTATACGATTATCCCGGAGCTGATGGACGAACGTTTGGAGCTGATTCACGGCCGTAATGAGCAGCACATTTTTATGGGCAGTAGCCATCCCGACCTCGACCAGGGCTTCGACGCGCTAGTACTGATCGGGATGCACGCCAAGGCCGGCACCGTGGCCGGCTGCACGCCGCACTCGTACATTTACGTAAAAACCGAGGCTGGTAAAACCTACGCCTTGAGCGAAGCCACGATGTCGATGGCTGTCGCCGGCGATTGTGGCATCCCCTGCGCATTCATCGCCGGGGACCGCGCTACCGTCGAAGACGCCTTGACTCTATCTCCAGAAATGAATTACCTGGCCACCAAAAAGAACTACGCGTCACAGCTTACCCGCACCATCTCACCAACTTTGTCTCGGAAGCTGATAGAGTCCGGCGTACAAGAGGCCCTGCAGAAAGGCGGTCGACTACCGTTCAAGATTTCCGGTCCCTGCACAGTACGCATTGGCGACCGCAATCCACAGGTGCTATGGCCGGACAAACCGGAGAAATGCCCAACCTTCACTGCTGCCTTAAGCTCGACCCTGCAGAACGTCCCCTGGTACAAACCGGTGACTGCAATCGATGACGGCTGGCGCTTCCCGGACCGACGGCAAGCGATGCCGCCCACGCAATGGAATGTCCCCACCCAAGACCAGCACTAAGCAGAAAAACGCCTGCACCGGATTCTCCAGGGAGCTATTTAACCTGATCTACCGGATATTCAGCCAAATCCATATAATAGCGCACGCTTGGCAAACTCTTGCTGAAGCCGGCTCGTTCGTAGGCTTTGCGGGCCCGCGCGTGGGCCGGGTCCAAACCAGTAGTGACGCAGGCGACTTTTATGCCGTTCGCCTTAAAATGCTCCAGCACGGCCCGGTACATCGTCTGGCCGATGCCTTTGAGGCCGCTCTCGGCATCGGCAGCATTGTTGCCGATTTCGCCAACACCGCTCTGCTTGTCCAGCGAGAAAGAAATAAAGCCCACGACTTTTCCGGCTTCCTCGCAGACCAGGAAATTCTCCGGCGACTTCAGGGCAGACGCTCGGACCTGCTCTCCTTTTGAGATGGCATCGCCCTGGGGATTCAGCACATCGGCGATCGCGTCCCCCAATTCTTCCCGGGCCATCTTGCGGATATCTCGCCAGGCTTTATTTGCCAAGGCGATGATGCACTCCAGATCACTATCCATATATTGCCGCATCTTCATCATAATCTCCTGAAAATTCTATTGTTTCAAGCGTCGCCCAAAAATCAGTGTTAAGAATTAGCACCACCCGCACCGCGCTGGGCATTTGTGTGGTGCGGGTTTTCTTCCGCGAACTCAAGCTGTGGAGCAAACCGTAGGGCTGTAGAACTGGCCGTCTCCAGCGGCAAAACCTCCCAATTCGCAGATTGTCCAATCTTGTCTATCTGCTTAATTCCCGCTGCTTATTTTGCCAATCTAGCCAATAGGAAACGCATATATTCGACATCCTCCTTGGCCGCGATTATGCTATCGCCGCTACTGGGGAATTCAGTTGCCACAAATGGCAGCTTGAGCTGTTTGAGTTGCTTGAGGATCTTGTCAGTGTTGATTGAGCCATACCGCAAAGGAGCCGGGAGATATTGTCCTGATACGATATAGGCATTCTTCAGGTGGGCGTAGAAAATTTTATCGCCTACGAGAGCGAACACCTCGTCGATACTTTCGCCAGTCGGCAAACCAATGATATTTCCCTGATCGTAATTCAGGCCAACGGCGGGACAGCCAGTCAGGTCCAGCAATTTTCGGCAACTTTTCGCATTATCGTGCAGATAGCAGCCGTGTGTCTCCAAAGCGATCTTCATCCCCAGTTCGTCAGCCCGCGCTCCGACAATCCGCAAGCCGGCAGCTGCCGCCTCGTAGTCTTCTTCGGTGGCGGCGTAGCTGCCGTTCTCACCACTGCGTTTGAAGGGATTTTCAGTTACCACAATCGTGCCAGTCATACCGTTCATAATGCTAGTGCCGCAGGCTTCCTTGGCCCAAGGTAGGAACGATAAGTACTCAGCAGTTTCCCGCTTGACTTTTTCAGGGTCATTACGACAGAACTTAACCCCGCCACCGAACACCAGCTCCAGCTCAGGATGACGTTGCTTGAATTCCGCAACTTTGTTCTGGTATCCTTCTTGAGTGTAGTCGGAAAACGCATACCGCCAACGTAATTCCAGACCATCGTAGCCGAATTCTAGAGCCAAGTCGAACAACTCATCAAGGCGCCCCTGCCCCTCGCAATAATTAACGTGCAATAGAACTTTCATTTGCTCCCCTGGTTGAATTTTTTGCTCAAGCCTGGCGTCAAAGCCAGCAGGTGATGAACTTCGTCCTGATAAGTATCCAACGGCAACAACTCACGATAATTCTCCGAGACTTTGCGATAGACCTCGACAAAACGGTCGATGATTGCCGGTTGGTACTTCTTGAACCACGGCACCTTTAACACTTGCCGATGGATAGAATCACAGATCGGGAAACCAGTTTGTTGTGCTACCCGGCTCGTCGGCCGACCCTCGCCATAGACATCAATGCTGTAAAACAGCGGATGTAGATACAGTGGAAAATTCGTGCCTGGTCGGCAATTCACGATGCCTTCGCTGAGCAGCGCTCGACTGAAAGCACCGATCGACAGCCCCTCGTAGGCATCCTGGTCATAAAACGCCACTGGGCAGTACCAGGCACCCATAGTGGAGCCACTACCTTGGGGCGGACGCACTCCTTTGAGGCCAGGCAACTCATCCAACTGATCTAAGAAATAATTCATCGCCCGGTCGATTTCCGCCATTTGCCCGGGGTAGGTTTGCAACATTTCCAGTCCCAATGCGCTGGCCATCTGGTTCATCCGGTACTTATAGCCACCCAGTGGGATGCCTCGATATGACTGCAGCTCAGGGTCGGTCACCTCGTCCGCGTGCTCGGGACGACCGAACATCACTGCCCGCTCATAAACCTTGCGGTCGTTGGTCAGCATTATGCCGGCTTCGCCGATGGCAAAGGCTTTGGCACTCATCAGGCTCATAGCCGCAGCATCGCCGAAAGTACCGCACATCTTCCCTTTGTAAAGAGAGCCCTGAGCGTGTGAGACATCCTCGATGACCCGCAAATTATGCTTGCGGGCAATCGCCATAATACGGTCCATATCGGCAGGATAACCGTGCATGTGCACAACCATAATCGCTTTGCTGCGCGGCGTAATGCGTCTCTCGATATCATCCGGGTCAATACACATCGTATCTGGCAGAATATCGGCGAAGACCACGGATGCCCGCAAGCTAAATGCCTGTGCACAGCTGGCCCAGAATGTGACTCCGGGGCAAATAATCTCGTCTCCGGCGCCGACTCCCACGCCATACATAGCACCTTGCAGGGAGGCAGTACCAGAGCAGAAGCCCAACCCGTACTGCAGCCCGAACCAGTCGGCATATTTGCGTTCAAATTGGTTCGAGACATCGACTCCGGACATACTGTAATTTTCCAGCACTGCCAGCACTGCCTGGCGCATCCCGTCGGTGACAACGGGCCATTTGAACATCGCATCACCGGTGCTGAACATATCACCAGCTAACAACCCTGCTGCTTGCACGTCATTGGTGTAATTCAACTTACCCATTGCTCAGATCCTCCTGTTGTGAAAATAAATTCAGGCTACAAGTCGGTTTTGCTAAATGAACCCGCCGCACTCGGTCATTGAAATTTCAAGTTATTCCATATAATGTGAAGCCCTTTTGCTGATTTTCAAGGCAGGCGATCTAGCCAAAAGCAAAAAATGCGCTTCCCCAGAGTTTTAGTTAGCCAATTCTTTGCCTAGGGTGTGGCCAAAAAATTTGCTCCGATTTACGACTGAGCAATGTCCACAATGTCCGTCGGACCGTTTTGGTTGTGGACATTAGTCCACTCCA
>CAZUCG010000293.1:0-1109 GCA_964619145.1 uncultured Lentisphaeraceae bacterium
AAACTCAAGCATGAGTCCTTGCTAACTATCCTGAACTTCAATCAGGATCATACTGCCTTCGTCCAGATAGAGGGCGATAAGGTTACCGCCAAGTACTTGGTAAACCCAGTCACTAAAACTTTTTCAAAATTTGCTTCCAGCAACGCTCTGGTAGAAGTTCCCAAATTCAGTCCGGCGTTATGGATAGTCACTTCTGACGACAAGCGCATTGCTAACTGTCGTGAATTGACGCCAGACGAGATGACAGCTAGTTTCAACCGCGCGAAGAATGATTTTCTGGCTGCGAGCGGCAAAACGGAGTTGCAACTTGGTCGCAACGGACAATTAGAGGTAAATTATGGCCAAATTGAATTTGCGGGCAGAAATAATGTCGCCTTGAATGTCCGCACTCCTACACAAAGCATTGCTTTTAGTAATAGCGGCGGACGTATAATCAGCTGGAAGGCCGGCGACAAACAATTTGTGGGCGGCAAGAGCTTCAGCACAGACGGCTTTACTATGGACCTCTTATGGCTACCAGTCGGCTCGCGTTGGAGCGGTGACGAAGTCAGTGATATGCGCTTAATGAAATGTCTGAATGATGGTAAAAAGGTGATTGTTGAGTATGAGGGAGAATTCACGAAAGGTTTTCCCCAGATTCGAATAATCAAAACCTACACGGTTTCGCTGGCCGGAAATGCTCTAAAAGTCAAGGTCAGACTTATAAACGACAGGCCGCTTCCGATTGAGGTCTCCTATTGGAGTCACAACGTACTTGCTGCAGCCAACTATAGTTTTTCCTCTGGCGAAAGCAAATATGCTAGCGGTAATTCTATTTTCAGAGCCAAAAACTTACCGGAAGAATTCAAGCAACTTGTGGTTTTGCCGCAGCATCTAAAGGGAGAGATCAACAATCAATATATTGAGATTGACCAAGATAGTGGCAGCACAGTCACGTTCTCACTCCCAGAAAATTTTCTGAATGTTTACCGCTGGAGCTCGACTGCGAACCAAACTAGCGGCTCAGAATGGATGACGCAACCAATTACCATCCCAGCCGGTGTTAGCGTGGATATTGATTTTGAGATTTCGATATCCACCGGGAATTAATCGAAGATAGCAGCCGAAGG
>CAZUCG010000293.1:1209-4409 GCA_964619145.1 uncultured Lentisphaeraceae bacterium
TTGTAACGACGGCGTCCTGTTAGTCGAAGGCCGAAGGTTGTAACGACGGCGTCCTGTTAGTCGAAGGCCGAAGGTTGTAACGACGGCGTCCTCGCCGTCGTCTTTATCTGGGCCAACAAAAAGGCTGTGCTGGTAATAGCCAAAATGATTTTTATAGTCTATATTGTCAAACCGGCCTTGAGGAAAGGAAAACGAGATGAAACTATCTAGCGCCTTGTCTCTGCTATTCGCAATCTGCCTAGCCGCAGAACCAGTGTCATTGATTGACCTGGAAGATACTCTGCTCGCCCGCACCGGCAATCAGGGGAAAACAGTTCTACTAGAGGAGAAGTTCAGCAGCGCAAGCGAGTTCGGCAAAGACTCTTGGTATCTGCCTCGCAGAGTGCACGGCAAACATCCCGACAGCGAAAAAATTCTAAGCTTCGTTACGGGCAAACTTGAAAGCGACGGTGTGCGCTTGACCTCCACCGCTGGCATCCAGGATTTCCGCACTCAGGCCAGTGGGGAGCCAATGGTCTCCAATGAACTCTCGCGAGTAATCGACATCCCGGCAGACGCGGTTGGCAAGACTCTCAATGTCCACTTCCAATTCAGTGGACGCGGCTCTGCCGCAACTTATATCGTCTTCCTGCCTGGCCCGCATCCGCTGGTACGCGGCGGCTCTGGGCTCATTCCGCCTGGGGCAACGCAAGCGTGTTTTTTTCTGCGTTTGGATGGCGTCGGCGACATCAAAGTGCGTTCGGCTGAAGTATCAATCATAACCAGCGAGGTACCGCCAGATCAGCCGGATATCCTCGCATATGCGCACGGCTTCCTCGATGCTAAATTCTATTTGCCGGAAAAGACGCCCTACCCGCTGTCCTTTATATTGAAACGCGACAAGAGCAAGCGTTATCGCAAGGTATTTTTACTCTTACAGCTCCCGGCCGGCTATCGCTTGGTCGGCAGCGATAAAACTCAAAAAGTCATCAGCGACGCCGATGGCTTGATCCGGATTGATTACGGCGCGGCACTCGCCAGCACGATAACCGACCGCGACTTTTGCATCTGGCGGCCACCGCTGCTGATGCTATTTTCCGACCTACCGGCATCGGAGAATCTCGCCGTTATGCGCTATGGTCTGGAGGTCGATGGCGTTGAACTGCCAAAGCACGAGCTCAGGCTCGGCACAATGGCGAAATTAACCGGCGCTACACCACAGAAATTTCATACCGGCATTATGCAGCAGTACGGCTTAAATCTCGCCAGCACTGAAGCAGAAGCATTTGTTTCATTGCTGAAAGACAGCGGTTTTAATGCTATCCAAGGCGGACCCTCCGAAGAACTCAATGCAGCGTTGAGCGCCAAAAATTTCCTCCGTATTGGCGGCATTTGGGGCATCCGTGATGGCTATCCACGGGGCAAAAACCCGCCTTTTATCGGGATTGACGGCAAGCAATTCAACGGCCAACTCTGTCCAATTGCCAGTGCTCAACCCGGCCACTTCGATGAGATACTGCTTAAGAAAATGGCGAATACCGACCACTTCAGCAACAACTGGGAAGCGTATTCAAGCGATTACAAAGGCTGTTTCTGCCAGGAATGTTTTGCCGCATTCGCCAAGTTTGCCGACCTTCCCGAAGCGGAGCTGCAGGCAATCTGGCCGAGTGAGGTCATTCGGCAGCATCACGACACCTGGGTGCGTTTCCGTTCACTGCAGCACGCCGCCATTGTGGCAGCACTCGAAGAGAGCATCAGCCGCATTGGCAAACAATATGGCCGCGAAAGTCATTTCGTACCGATGCTGTCACGATCTGCTTGTTCAGACGCCGTAACTTTCGGCAAACAATATTCTCCGGTTGATTTTCTTAAACACTTAACGCTGGTCAATATCTGGGGGCCATACACTCATTCGGCAGGGCTGCGCAGGCTCTACAATTACCTGCCAGGGAAATACCTGACCCACTATCTGGAAGTACGAGACGTCAAACGTTTCGTTGATAAATACGCGGAACACGACGTCGGAATTATTGGCCTCCCCTACGGCTGCCACGGCAGTAACGTGAACCCGCCAGAGGCAATTGCCTTGGAGACTATTGATAATTTTCTGACTGGCTATACGACATCATTGATCTACTGGTTTAACTTTGACTACCGCTATTACACTCGAATGCTTGAAGCCAACCATAAAATAGCCCACTATGAAGAGCAGGTTTACAACTGGCCCCGCACCAGCGAGGTCAAAGCTGAGGCCATTTCAGCAGTAATCACTCCCGAGCATATCCGGGCCTGGCTTGCATCGAGCAAATTATGTCCAGAAATGGACTCCATCACCTCGACTGTCCAGCTGCAGGCGTACAGCCAAGGCCAGCGCATCCTGGCCGCCATAGGGAACTTCTGGGAAAAAGGCGGCGTCTATGTCAAGCTGACTGCGCCTGGCCTGAACGGGCAATATCTGCTGCAGCAACCCCACGCCAAGAAATTCCGTCGCACCACTGGCGCTGAGCTCGCCGCTGGCATCAACGTCTATGTCCCGGCTCTGAGTTGGGAATTCTTCCTCCTCGAACCAGCCTCTGGCGAGCCAATCTCCGGCACAGAATATAGCGCTGCTGATCTCGAGAAGAAATATGCCGCTCAAAAACCACGGCTACTGGCTGCGATGGAAAAAGAAAATGCCGACCTCGCCAGGCGGCGGCACGAATCGAGCATTGTCGATTTCAATTTTGATGAGACACCAGAAATCAGCGGTGGGGGTGTGACGATCAAGGAGTTGCGTCGTGATGGTAAGCAGGCTCTCGAGGTCCAAGCTGCGAGCTACCGGGCAATACTGGAACCTGCTCTCGGTGGTCAGATCGGCTCACTGACAACTGGCGACCACGAGCTCGCCGCGCCCTGGATTGGGCGAGTCGGTTTTCTGAAACCCTCTAGTTTTATATGTGAGTCGGCTATGCAGCTTCGGCATATCCTGGCCCGCACAGATGGCATCGAAGTAGAATTAGTTCGCAAAAATATCTCTGGACTCGACTTAATCATACTTTGGACCTTCCGAAACAGCGGTTTTCACGAACACCTCACAGTCGTCAACAGCACTGCGACAGCCATCAAACTGATAGCTCGTTTTCATACTATGACGCGCTATCTGGAACCGGAAGGTACGTTTTCTGCCGGTGCGAGCCACTTTACCGCAGAACCACAATATCGGCTACTACTTAGCGATACTG
>CAZUCG010000294.1:0-4394 GCA_964619145.1 uncultured Lentisphaeraceae bacterium
AAGTAAAATTGTGCGAAAAAATTTATGAAAAAAAACGTTAAGCCCCTGGTTCAAGAAAAAGAAAACACCCCGCCCGGAGCCTTTTTAATCGGCATCCAACGCCAAGGCGACACTGCCGACAAAGCCGCTGAGCTGCTGGCAGAACTATCCGAACTGGTCGAAACTCTCGGCTTACCGATTGTCGGCTCGCAAATCGCCAAAATCCGCGTGCCCCACCCCTCCTTGATTGTCGGCACCGGCCGGGCTGATCAACTGGTCCAAGAAGCAGCTGATCTTGCAGCAGAAGTGATTATTATCGATGACTTCCTGACGCCTGCACAACAACGTAACTGGGAGAAGATCTGCTCCCTGCCGGTGATCGACCGCCAGGAAATCATTCTTGATATCTTTGCCGCCCGGGCCCATACCAGTGAGGCGACCTTACAGGTAGAACTGGCCAGAGCAGTTTATACTTTGCCGCGACTTAAACAACAGTGGACTCACCTGAGTAGGCAGAGTGGTATGACAGGCGGATTGGGCGGACGGGCCGGTGGTGAACAGCAGCTGGAACTCGATGGCCGGTTAGTCCGGCGCCGCATTGCCAAGCTGAAGGAGCAGCTGGCTGAAGTGCGTCAGCAGCGCGATGTCCAGCGCAGCAAACGCCTGCGCAAACCAGTGCCAGTAGTGGCCATCGTCGGATACACCAACGTCGGTAAATCGTCCTTGTTAAATGCCTTGACCCAAGCCTCGGTACTGACAGAAAATAAACTGTTTGCCACGCTTGATCCGACCGTCCGGCGACTGAGCCTACCAGGCGGACTCGATGTGCTGCTGGGCGACACAGTCGGTTTTATCCGCAAACTGCCGCATCTATTGGTAGAAGCATTCAAATCTACCTTGGAAGAAACGCGTTTGGCGGATTTCATTATCGAAGTTCTCGATGCGAGCTCAAGCAGTTTGGCTGAGCATCATCAGACAACTCTTCAAGTCCTGCAGGATATCGGTATCGAACGCCCACCGACGATTATAGTCTTAAATAAATGTGATTTATTAACCACGCCACTGGTTCGTCAACGCTTGCAGCGCGAATATCCAGACGCCCTGATGGTCTCCGCTCGTACTGGCGAAGGGCTGCAGGAACTGCTGCTCGAACTGGCCCGACAAGTCTCTGCCAGTATGGAACGACTGACGGTGCTCATCCCCCATAGCCGCTATGACTTGATGAATGTCGTCCGGAAAAATTGTGCTCTTGAGAGCGAGAAATACACTGAAGAGGGTGTCTTGCTGGAATTGAGGGTACCGGCGAGTTGCCTGTCGCTATTGTCAGCATTCAGGTTACCCGAATCGAGTCCCACCGCTACGCCAGCAGTCAGCTTCTAGATTATGGGCAATATCAAAGTACTATCAGCCGAAGTAGCCGGACGAATCGCAGCCGGAGAGGTAATCGAACGACCAGCTTCCGTCTTGAAAGAACTGGTGGAGAATTCCATCGACGCCAACGCTACCCGCATTCGCGTGTATGCCGAGCAAGGCGGTCAGAAACTGCTGCAAGTCATCGATAACGGCTGCGGGATGGACCGCCAGGATACGATGCTTTGCCTGGAAGCGCACGCTACTAGCAAGATCCAAGAAGAAAGTGATGTCGGGCAAATCCACACCCTGGGCTTCCGGGGTGAAGCGCTCCCCAGCATATCCTCAGTATCGCGCTTCCATTTGCAAACCAGGACTGCGGACTCGCTGGAAGGCACCGAAATAATCGTCAACTACGGCAAAATTGAGGACCTCCGAGCTTGCGGCTGTGCCCCAGGCAGCAATATTAAGGTTGCCTACCTCTTCGGGAACCTCCCCGCAAGGCGGAAATTCCTAAAAGGCCCGGCTACTGAAGATACGCATATTGAAGAGACGATATTGCTTTTGGCACTCTCGCGCCCAGATATCGCTTTTGAATTGCAGCTCAACGGCCGACAGGTGATCCGGGTCACTGCTGCACAAGATATCGCTGCCCGAACAGCGATGCTGTTGGGCAAAGACGCTTTTGAGGCTATGCTGCCGGTGAACTACTGCGAGGATAACCTGCACGTCTATGGCTATATCAGTAAGCCTGGCTTTACTCGCAACAATCGCCGCGAACAGCGCGTCATCGTCAATGGCCGAGTGGCCACCGCCGATACAGTCTATTTCGCCATCCGTGATACTTATGATACCTTGATTCTTAAAGGACGCTACCCGGCAGTCGTGCTGTACTTGGACCTCGCCCCAGAACGAGTTGATGTCAACGTGCACCCCACCAAACACGAAGTGCGTTTCCGTGAGCCGATGCGTATTGCCAATATCATTTCTGCCGCTTTACGGCAAGCACTGCGAGGACTGCCGGGTGGCGCAGAACTGCCAATCCCAGAACCAGGACAGCAGAATGACACGAGACAAGCATCCGTGACTGTGCCTCGACTTGACAGCGTATCGCCAGCAGTTACTGCTGCCGCACCGGTACCAATGCCGGTAGCGCCGCCACCGCGGCCTGCCGCTTGGCCGGTGCCCGCTCTGCAGCCATCATTGCCCTTGCCTATCCCACCGCCAGCAAAAAGCATCTTCAGCCAACCGGAGGGCACGCACACAGACAATAGCCAAACCAGTGAACAAGAGGCAGCTATTGCTCCTGAACCAGCTGCGGGTAATGCTGTCTTATCAGCGCTGGCGATAAAAGGGATGCTCGGCCCACGCCACCTCTTGGCAGAAAGCCCAGGCGGCTTAGTGATAGTTGACTTACGGGCTGCGCACCAGCGTATTCTTTTTGAGCAATTGCTCAAGAATCTGCAAGGCAACCAGGTTACTCGACAACAGCTATTATTGCCGGTGACCCTCAATCTCAGTCCAGAAGAGAGTAAATTTCTGTCTGCCTCTCTCGAGCACTTCCAGTCACTGGGTTTTTACCTTGAGCCCTTTGGCGGGCATACGTATATCATCACTGCGGTACCGGCCAGCCTCCCTAGCCAGGATTACGCCAGTATTCTGCGCGATATTATAGAAGATTTGCGCACTAGTAACCTGACCAATCGGCAAAACGCCATCCACCTGGCCCAGATTGCCTGCAAACACGCCATCCGGAGCAACGAAACGCCCAATGAGGCTGAACAAAAATATCTCCTGCGGGACTTAATCCATTGTGAGATGCCATATTCCTGTCCCAACGGTCACCCCACGATGGTGCATATAACTTATTCTGAGCTGGAAAAACGCTTCAAATACTAATTTATCAGCATTGCAGTACAGGTTTATCAGTATTGCCGCACAGGAAACTATGACTCTGCCAACGCCTTTTGCGCCAGCTCGAGCCATTCCTGAGCCTGATTGCGTTCTTCGCGCGGGAGAGTCAGAACTTGGCGGTTCAGCGCCAGTAACAGCGCGTCAGCCTCCTCCTGATGCCCTAGACGTTTGAGAATAACTAGGTGCCGGTAGCGGCTTTCCGGCGTCGCGAGTTTGTCATTCACCTCGTCGTATAATTCCAGTGCTTCGTCATAGCGCTGTAGGTCATCAAGAATTTTTGCCTGCAGGAATTTTCGTTCCTGTAGGTAGTCTTTTAACTCGCTGTGCATCGTGTCTTCAATTGCCTCCAGGGCTTCCGGCAATTCCTGTAACGCATAGCAGGCTTGAGCCAAGCCGTACAAGAAATATGGGTCTTGGCTGTAAGCCCCCTGCAGGCAATGTTGAAAGCACTCTTTGGCCTTGGCTGGTTCCTTCAGCTGCAGATATGTCTCGCCCATTTCTGCCCGTATATCCAGTGTATCAGCCTGCTCTAGACGCTCTTGCAGCTCGCGCAATTTCTCTTGGTAGAAGTTCTTGCGTGAGAGTGGCCGTAGGAATTCCGTCTGACCGCTGCTGGAAAACATAACTCCGAAAATATACAACAGGCTTCCCACCAGAGGGAAAAATAGTACTAGAAACACCCACCAGAATGCCTGCTTGTGCCTGATAATATGCACTAGACAGATTAGCGGTAAAATCAACAGCAATAAACCCATCCCACCTGAATAAAATCCCCCTAGTGAATCCCAAAAAGAATCCCCCGTCTCGACGGTGTCTTCTAGTTGAGCCAGAAATAACGGCAATTGTGTAAGAAAATTATGTATCATTGTAGTGTGATTTAAGATTATAGCACGTCACGTCGTTCAGGCAGGCTTTGTCCCAGCAGGACAAAGATAAAGCTCAGTGCCAGCAACAACATCGAGAAAGCATTGATTTAATTGGCCTTGAGCCACAGCGAATCTTGAGATATCTAGACCCAATCCAAAAAGACAAACGCTGTTTTTAAGCGCGAATAACACGGCTGACTGTCAATAATGTCCAGCGGGACTATTGTCAGCCACAATGCTGTTGAGGTTGTGGACATTAGTCCACCCCAAGTTTTCGTGTTTTTC
>CAZUCG010000295.1:0-4392 GCA_964619145.1 uncultured Lentisphaeraceae bacterium
GCCTTGCTCAAGGCCGGCAACAGCATCGCCGCTAGCACTGCGATAATAGCGATGACCACCAGCAATTCAATTAAGGTAAACATCGGTCTAGAGAGAGTTTTCATAATTTTCTCCTTTGCAATAATATCATTCGTTGAACGATACTAATTTTGATTTTGAATGCTATTGATGTTAGAGACAAAAATATCTCCCAACAGCATAATGTAAATATACACCTTTATTTAGCTTTAAGCAAGTCAATAATATAAAAAAAAGAACATTCACTCACTTTGTTTGACAAAAAACGTCGTTGTAGGGCAATCACTGAAAAAGAATGGCAAACATCACCAAATCATACAAGTAGGGCCCGCTGCTGCTGCGGCCGGAGTTAGTTCCGTCTATGTATATAAGTACGAAAAAACTCGCGGGAATCTACAATTAATAATCTTTTTCATTTGGTTCGGGAGTCATAATCACTAATTTACGAATCAGGTCATCGACAGTAATACCCTCTGAGTCAGCAGAAAAATTTGTAAATATCCGATGTCTGAGGACTGGCAAAGCGAGGGCTTTGACATCGGCACAAGAGACATTGATGCGTCCTTGTAAGACTGCTCTGGCCTTGGCGCCGAGGACCAGGCATTGCGCAGCTCGAGGTCCGGCTCCGCAATACACGTGCGCTTTGATGAAATCTGCAGCGCTCACATCTTTTGGTCTGGTTGAGCGGACCAGTCGGGTAGCGTATTTCACCAGGTGTGGGCTGACTGGCAGTTCGCGCACTAGTGTCTGCAAGGCCAACAAGTCCTCGGCGTCGATGATTTTGCGCAGGTGTGCATCGGCGTTGCCAGTCGTGGCCATAATGATGGCCTCTTCTTCTGCTTCGCTAGGATAATCGACCAATATATTGAACATAAAACGGTCCAACTGTGCTTCCGGCAAAGGGTAAGTCCCCTCTTGCTCTAGGGGATTCTGGGTAGCCAGGACAAAAAAAGGCGGTGGCAGTTTAAAATACTGATTAGATGCGGTGACTTGTTTTTCCTGCATCGCCTCCAGCAGTGCCGCCTGGGTCTTCGGGGGTGTGCGGTTGATTTCGTCGGCCAGCAGCATATTGGTGAATACTGGGCCCTTGATGAAGCGGAAGCTCTTGCGTCCGGTATCGGCATCGACTTCCAGGACATCGGTGCCAATGATATCCGAGGGCATTAGGTCGGGGGTGAACTGCACGCGTTTGAAGCTCAATTCCATCACTCGGGCTAGCGTGCTGATCATCAGGGTCTTAGCCAGTCCAGGTAGGCCGATCATCAAACAGTGCCCGCCGGCGGCGATGGCAATCAGCAATTCTTCCACCACCTGGCGTTGCCCCACGATTACCTTGCCAAATTCCTGCACGATCTTGCTACTGGTATCGCCCATACACTTTATTTTTTCCACCGCGTCCGCCAATACTAGGTCGGTAGTATCTTCGCCAGCGTTGCTGGTTCTGCTGGCCGAGGAGCCGGTGTCGGTCTCGAGAGTTGGCAGCGCCACGCTGCCGGCATCAGCCGGGCTGAGGTCAGTCAGGGCGAATTCGGTCAGCACTTCGCCAAAGCGGATTTTACAGGGCGCAAAGAGCGTCTGGCTGCCAGAAACAGCCAGGCCGTTGACAAAAACACCGTTTTGACTTTGCAAGTCATCCAGCGACCAGTTCTTGCCGTTCTGGGAGATGACTGCGTGGTGGCGGGAAATGCTCGGCTGATTGATTCTTAAATCGCAATCTGTTTCCCGGCCAATGAGCAGCCGCCGAGCAGAACTTAAGGAGTACTGCTTGCCAGTTTCAGGACCGCTTAGGATGGTAAGGCTTGCCATTTCGGAATTCCTTGCTGCTAAGACTTTGCGCTTGCTGCCGCCGTCTGTCTAGTTGAGTAAATCGTCCAGGACGGCAGTCATATCGGCGTAGCGCTCCTGAGTGCGCTTGCTCAGGCAACGCATTATAACTCGCTCAGTTCTTGGAGAAATCATCAGGGAGTATTCGTTTAGAGGCTTGGCCCGGACTTTTTCATCCGCCTGGTTGCGCATCGTCTGCGATTCAGAATTGCCGAAAAATGGGAATCGTCCGCTCAGCATCAGGTAGGCCATAGTACCGAAAGCGAAGACGTCCGAGGCTTTTAGTGACATCTTGGAGTTGATCTGCTCTGGTGCCATATAGGCAGGGGTACCCATCGGTCGGGTGCTCCTGCCTTGCGCTGGCGAGCAGGCCAAATCGAAATCCGTCAATTTCACGCTAGGATTCAGACGGTCGCGGGTATCCACCAGAAAGTTCTCCGGCTTCACATCTAGATGTAGATAATTGCAGCGGTGCACTTGGGCTAGACCGCGAGCGGCCTCGCATAAAATGTCCTCGCCGTGGATGCGCAAGGCCTCGCTGCGTCTGTTCATCAGGCTTTTTAAGTTATCACTGGGAATAAATTCGATGATTTCATAGGGCTTGAAGAAATGGCTGCCGGTCTCCAGTGAATTGACCAAGTTCGGGTGTGGGGTGATCTCCGCGCGGATGCGTATCCCCTGGATAAAACGCCGTCGGACTTTTCGGCGCCAGAAATGCTGCTGACGCAATTCCCGCAGTAGCGCCGGTGTGCCATTGGCCAAAGTGATGGATTTTAACAGGGCCATCCCACCTTCAGCAAAATTTCCATTGATTTTGTACTGCAATTTTTCCGCCATCTCTCTGCTCTACGCCAATTTCCCGCCTTTCAGCACCAGCTCCACGTCATCAGGCGAGAGTTTATGGCGCAAGGTAATTGCGCATTTTGCCTGCCCTGGTGTGGTGATAACTGCCTGGAGTTCAGGCCCGCGTCGAATTTGTCCAGTCAAGTCCTCGATATTGATGCTACTGCCGACAGTCAACAAGTCATAATCCGAGCGTTGACTGAATTGCAACGGCAGGATGCCGAAATTAATCAAGTTGGCAGCGTGGATGCGCTCAATGGAAAAAGCGATAACTGCCTGTACGCCAAGGTACTGCGGGCAGATGGCGGCGTGTTCCCGCGAGGAGCCTTGGCCGTAACTCTCCTTGGCGACAATAATCCCGCCCCGGCCACGTTTTTGCACGCTCAGCGCGCGTTCGGCAAAAGTCTCCTGACCTGGTTGATTGAAACACTCGAAGACCACTTGCGCATAGCGCGGGATGTTGCTGCGGAATTTCAGATGCAGGCCGGCTGGCATAATGTGGTCAGTGGTGATTTTATCGCCTAGCTGCAGTAATACCTCGCCAGTGAGATTGGCTGGCAGCGGACGGGCTTGCGGCGGCTCCCCGATGGTCTCTTTGCGGATGATTTCAACGGCTTGACCTGCTGGCGGAGGTAACAGGACCATACTGTCATCTATAGCAAAGCGCGCAGGCATCTGCCAAACAGGATAGTCGATGCCTAGCTGCGCAGCTGCCGTACGCGGGTCAAGCAGGTGCCCAGATAACGCGGTAGCGATCGCGGTCTCTGGACTGACCAGATAACATTGGTCGTTCTTGGTGCCGGTGCGGTTAGGAAAATTCCGATTGAAGGTTCGCACCGAGATCGTCCCGGCAGCTGGGCTGAAGCCCTGCCCGATGCAGGGACCGCAGGCCGACTCCAGGATCCGGCAGCCGGCCTGCAGCATCACTGCCAGCGAGCCGTCTTCGCTGAGCATCTGCAACACCTGGCGGCTGCCCGGGGCGATGCCTAGCGAGACGTCAGGATGCACACTGCGGCCTTTCAGCATTGCTGCCACCAAGCGCAAATCTTTCAGCGAGCTGTTGGTGCAAGAACCGACCAGTACTTGTGATACTGGCAGAGGGCCGCATTCGCTTACGGTTTTGACATTGGCCGGGTTAGACGGACAAGCTGTCAGCGGCTCTAGTTCTGATAAATTGAAATCGAGAACCTTGGCGTAGGTGGCGTCAGCATCCGCGGCTAGCGGCTGCCAGGATTCGGCCCGTCCTTCAGCTGCCAAGAAAGCCCGGGTCTGCTCATCGGAAGGGAAAACGGAAGAGGTGACGCCTAATTCTGCGCCCATATTGGTGATGGTGGCTCGCTCCGGTACACTGAGACTCGCAACTCCAGGCCCGAAATACTCCACCGCGGTATTGACATTGCCATTGCTGCCCATAACCGACAAGACCTTGAGAATTAAATCTTTGGCGGAAACCCAGGGACGCAAGGCACCACTCAGGCGAATCCCGATCACGGCCGGGCAGGTCAAAGTAAATGGCTCGCCCGCCATTGCTAAGGCCACATCTAGTCCGCCGGCACCGATGGCCAGCATCCCGATACCGCCGCCGGTCGGGGTGTGCGAATCCGAGCCTAGGAGCGTCTTGCCGGGAATGCCATAGCGCTCAAGATGTACTTGATGGCAAATGCCATTGCCAGGACGAGAAAATAGTACGCCCTTGGCGGCGCAGAC
>CAZUCG010000296.1:0-4367 GCA_964619145.1 uncultured Lentisphaeraceae bacterium
TGCCGAAATCGGGCAAGATTTATCTGCGCCCGCCGGAGCCAAAATAATCGATGCCCACAGTGAGCTGGCGCTAACTCTCCCGTTCTATAATTTACATTCTCACGTCGCGATGACCCTCCTGCGTGGCTATGCTGATGATATGGAGCTGTTTACTTGGTTGCAAAAATACATCTGGCCGGCGGAGGCGAAACTGACGCCCGAGGATGTTTACTGGGGAACTAAACTAGCCGGGCTGGAAATGCTCAAGAGCGGCACAGTTTTTGTCAATGATATGTATTGGCACGCCACTGCCAGCCTAGATGCCTTCGAGGAAATGGGCATACGAGCGGCCTTGGGATATATGTATATCTGTGTCCCAGGTGGTGGCGTGCAGGAGAGCAACGCCAGAGCCAACGCGGAACTGCGAGAACGGGCCGCTAATGTCAGCAACCGCATTCGCTTGACTCACGCTCCGCACGCCATCTATACCGTCAACGACAAGACCTTGCGGGGAATTGTCGAGCAAGCCTGGCAGGATCAGGCTGTATTGCATATCCACGCCGCCGAGACTGTTCAGGAAGTCAGTGATTGTCAAGCCCAGCACGGCCTAACTCCAATTGCTTATCTGGACCAACTGGGTGTACTCGGCCCCAAGACTGTACTGGCACATTGCACTCACCTTACAGATGACGATATCCGGATCATCAGTGAACGCCGGGCGGTTATCGCCCACAACCCTGTATCTAACCAGAAATTATGCAGTGGCCTGTTCCGCTTCCAAGCAGCCAAGGATGCCGGTTGCCGGATTGGCATCGGCACTGATGGCTGTGCCTCCAACAATAACCTCTCAATGCTAGATGAGATGAAATCCGCGGCTTTGTCCGCCAAGGTGGAAAGCCGCCAACCTACAGCCGGTAAAGACAGCGATATCTACGCCTGCGGGACTCAGGGGGGCTGTGAACTTTTTGATTTCGCTGGCGGTGCCATTGCCCCAGGCAAACTCGCAGACGCATTGCTGGTAAAATTAAACCATCCGGCTATGATCGGCGATTACAGCCTGCACTCAAATCTCGTTTATTCTGCTGACAGCAGTGTCATTGATACTGTCATCTGCGATGGAAAAATTCTCTTAGACAAAGGGTATGTTGCCGGCGAAGAGGAAATTTATCAGCGTTGCCGGGCCATCTGCCAACGTCTGCGAAAATAAATCCGCTAATTCGCCCGCTTACTCCCCCCAACCGAGATAATCTTCCCCACGCGCGGATTGCTCAACGCGCCTGAATAATATCGATATATTTGTTAATTTTATCCAAGGTAACCGGTTTGAGAATAATGCCAAAGAATTTCTCTAACGAGAAATTGTCGTGATTTTCGATATCCGCAGTGACCGCCACCACTGGTAGATCCGCGCAACCGGGCAGCTCTTTAATAGCCGTGCAAAGCTGCTCGCCATTCATTTTCGGCATCCACATATCTGTCAGAACCAGATCAAATGATTCCTGCTGCAGGATTGCCAGCGCGGCAGCGCCTGAGCTAGCTGTGCTGACCTTTACACCGCAATTCTTCAAGAGGGCAGCCAAGACCTTCAAATTCAGCGCCACATCATCGACAATCAAGAAAGATAGTTCTCGACCAGATCGCAGCTCTTCTGAGCTTTCCTGGCTGGTGCTTGTTATTGCCAGCGGCTGCTTATCGGTAAAAGCCAAATCAGGTATATGCACGGAAAAACAGCTACCCTGTCCTACGGCACTGGTCAAGGTCAGCTCACCGCCCATCCGCTCCACCAGTTGATACGAGATAGCCAAGCCCAAGCCCGTACCATTGCTGGCAGTACAAGTGCCGCGCATAACATTGAGCTGGACAAAAGGCATAAAAATCTTCTCCTGGTCTTCCGCTGAGATGCCTCTGCCGGTATCGCTGACGCTAAAATCCAAGGTCCCCAAGCCATCCTCGCCACACTTAAAGTCGGCGCTGATTTTTATCACCCCTTGGTCGGTGAATTTGACGGCATTGCCCAACAAGTTCAATAACACCTGACGAATCCGCAGCTGGTCGACGAAAATCAGCGGCATCTCTTGGACCGCGATCTCCAGTTGCAGGTCCTTCTCGGCGGTAATATGTCGGAAGATAGTGCTCAATTCTCGACAGATAGCGGCGAAGTCTGCTTTGCCTGGATTAATCGGCATCTGCCCAGCTTCAATCTTCGAGAGGTCGAGGATATCATTGATTAGTTGCAGCAGCGCATTACCGGCATAATGGATAGCTTGCAGATACTCCTTCTGTTCCGGCAAAGTAAGCTTCTCCCGTTGCAACAGCTCACTGAAACCGATGACTGCATTGAGCGGGGTGCGAATCTCGTGACTCATCGTGGCTAAGAAGAAGCTCTTAGCCCGGTCGGCCGCCTGCGCTGACCTCAGCGCAATTTCCTGTTGCCGTTTACTGTCGTTGATATCGGTAATATTAATGGCCGTCTCAATGATGTTGATGACCTCACCAACAGTGTTGATAATGGGCTCAGCAGTGACCAAGAATTCGAAATGATTCACCGCGACCTCGCAAATTGCAGCGGTGCCGGTATTCAAGACCGCGGCCAGCGGGCGGTCTCGGGGGGCGAGCACCCCACCGAACAGCACATCTTCGCCCAAATCGAGGGCGGTTTCTTCGGAAATGCCGAAGTACCGGCAGACGGCGGAGTTCACTCGCAGGAGTTCGCCATTGGCAGCATAAAGCCAGATCGGTATCTGGATATTGTTCAGAATCAGCTGTTTTTCCTGGTCGGCGTTCTGGATGGCCGTCAGGTGGGTCTTCTGCATTTGGGCCAGAGCCACAATCTTGCTGGTGGAGCGGATGATATTCAGGTCAGTTTCCGAAAATAGACGCTGTTCCCGAATAAAGAAGACCGAGATAACGCCCCAGAGCTTCCCCTCGATATTGATAGGCGCAGCGATTATGGACTTGGTCTGGCAATGCTGCAACTGCTGAGCATACTCGCCTTTCTGGAGATCGGAAATAATCAGCAGTTGGCCTTGCTGGAAAACATCCTCTACCTCAGAATACAGCTGCAGCAGAACCGGCAAATCTTGCCCCCAGACATCCGCCAAGCTGGGATCGGTCCATTCATAATGCAGCCGGTACTACCCAACTCCAGGATTATAGGCGCCACGGCTGACCCGATCACATTTCATCTGTTGCGAGAGAGTGTTGAAAATTTGCTGGATATTATTGCCAAAATCGGCTTCCAAGACAATCTGTGACAGGCAGTTGTTGATAATGCGCTCGCTTTCGACGAAGTTATTCAACTTGCTGATCAGCGCTTTCTGCTGCTGCTCCAAATTATAATTGGCGGTGATATCCATAAAAGAGGCCAGCAATAAATTCTTACCGCCGGGAATTTTCAGCGGGAGCTTAGTTAATTGGAAAATCTGCTGCCCGCGTTCGGGGAAATTTGTTTCAATGATTTGGTGATAGTCCTGCTCGCTATTCATAACCCGTACATCTTCTTGCCAGATTTGACCTTCCAGACCAGGGAAGATACTGATTTCGCAATCTTTTTTGTTCACGATAGAATCTGGCGCTCGACCGGTTAGTTCAGCAAAGAAACGGTTACAGAGGGTATAACGGAAGTCGTTGTCCGCATCTTTGGCCACGATGCCCACGGGCAGCGTATCCAGCAGTACTTCCAGCATCTTGCGAGCCTCGGCTTCCTCACGCTTAGTCTGTTCGAGTTCGGTAACATCAAAGCCTAAGCCAATCAACAGTTGCACACCATCGTAACGACGATATGGCATCTTCAGCATCCTGATATAGCGAAATGAGCCATCTGCCCGGGCTACATTCTCGGTAAATTCGACTTTTTTGCCTTCGCTGATGACGCGCTGGTCGTCACCGAGAAATACACTGCCCCCACCATCACGGCTGTTCAACTGCTCGTCTGTACAACCGAGCAGCTCTTCCTTGCGGCAATTGACGAAATCGCAGAATGTGGCGTTGGCTTGCAGGTAGCAGAACGCTTGGTCAGCGTCTTTGATAAAGAAATAACAAGGGAGAATATCCATAATAGTCTGGAATAACAAGGCGTTATCAATATACTTCTGCTTGTTTTCTTCTCGCAGAGTGACATCTTGGATGACGCCAAAGATCCGCCGTGTACTGCTGGACCCGTAGTGGCGCCAAGCGGCAATAATATTATAGTAGTGCATTCTGCCGACAGACTGCGAGCGAAAAGATTGTCGCAAGACAGCAATAGAGCCCTGGAGCAAGCGCTGCCATTCGCTGAAAAGACCCGGGAGGTCCTCGTCATAGACCCAACCGAGACCCGCTTGAGGATGATCGTTAACGTCCAGGACCCAGAACTTACGTTTGTCCGGTCCTGCCGGGACCTCATCAGG
>CAZUCG010000297.1:0-4365 GCA_964619145.1 uncultured Lentisphaeraceae bacterium
GCAGCGGTGCCTTCGGTGTACTTGAGGTTCTTGTACGTGCCAGCGGTGCCGAACCATGGCATTCTTCCTGGCTGGAATGAACTGGCTGAAAATGCGTCAATGCCGCAAAGAAGGCAAGGCTTACGAGCCACCGGAAGAGCTTAGTTGCCGCACCTGCAGCATTTGTAAACTCAGCAAACAATAATTGTAATTGCGCAGAAATTCTGGAAGTTAAGAATTATCCGCCAGTCGCTTAGCCTTAAACAACAGTGAAAACTATGCGAAAAACAGAAGTCCAGTCCGCATTAGCTGCCTATATAAATAAACACGCCGAGCGCTGGCAGGAACTGTCAGAGGCAATTTGGCAAAATCCGGAGCTCGGCTACGAAGAACTGAAGGCCTCTGCTCTGCTGGCAGAGATGCTCCAACAACAAGGCTTTGCAGTGCAAAAACCATACTGCGGACTGCCGACCGCATTGCGAGCCGAATTCGGCCTCGGCACACCGACTTTCGCTATCGCGGCAGAATATGACGCCTTGCCCAAAATCGGCCACGGCTGTGGGCATAACTTAATTGCCGCTGCAGCGTTGGCCGCAGCTTCAGCCGTACAAGACTTAATGCGCCAGCAAAATATCCCCGGGCGACTGGTAGTACTAGGCACCCCAGCAGAAGAATCCAAGGGTGGCAAAGTTAAAATGCTGGAACATAACTGTCTCGATGATGTCGATGCAGTGATGATGCTCCATCCATCTTGGCAGACAGTCCCGGATTTGGGCTCGACAGCAATTACGCGCTATGAAGTCGAGTTCGCAGGAATGGCCGCGCACGCAGCCGCTAGTCCCGAATTAGGTCTGAATGCCTTAGATGCGGTGTTGCTGCTATTTAATGCAGTCAATGCCTGGCGCCAGCAGCTGCCGGAGACTAGTCGGGTACACGGCGTAATCCTCAATGGCGGAGATGTCCCTAATATTATTCCCGATTACGCGCATTGCCGATTCTTCCTGCGCTCTACCGAGGAAAAGTGGCTGAACAAGATGGTCGCACGCTTTCTGGATATCGTCAAAGGTGCAGAATTGATGACTGGGACTACCGCGACGCTGACAGCATCGACGGTGCCTTATCAAAGCCGGAAACCGAACCGGCCGATGAATGACCTATATATCGCCGCAGCCCAGGAGTTAGGACTGCAGCCGAACCTTGAGGCCAAAAACGGCCGTGGGTCTTCCGACTTCGGTAATTTCTCCCAAATTCGCCCCGGTATTCATCCATATTTCAGTATTTCCGAGGGCGAAATACCTGGCCATTCCCTGGCCTTCGCCCGCGCCGCTCATTCAGCCCTAGGGCAGGAGAATATGCGCAAGGCCGCCGCGGCTATGGCCACAGTCGCGTATCAATACCTGACTCAGGAGGACTTCCGCGCTGAAGTGAAAGCGGATTTTCAGAAAAAATAGCTCCGTCCGCCGAGCAGAGAATAAATGCTCAATTTAGCAGGATTTAACACGACCTGTAATATTATAGTGGCTCACCCAGGCCTAAGCCGTGAGCAGTGCCTAATAACTGCGCGTGACACAGCGCTAAGGCTAAAGCATCGGTGCTATCGTCGGCTAAATTATCGACCTTGATTTGCAAAAATTGCGCGACCAATAATGCGACTTGGCCTTTGCTGGCGTTGCCAAAACCGCAGACCATCTGCTTGACCCGCCGCGGAGCATATTCGTAAATCGGTATCTGAGCCTCCGATAATACCCCCAGGACAGCCCCGCGGGCAGTCCCTAAGATGATGGCAGTGCGGGCATTCTTGCAGAAAAAACCGCCCTCAATGATCGCAATATCAGGATGATAATTGTTCAATAACCCTTTTAAGGCCGCGTTAAGCCGACGCAAACAGTCGCTGAGCGATACTTTCTGGCTGTTGAGCACGACACCGCAATCAACGGCCGTAAAACGATTCCCCGTAGCATCAATAATCCCCCAACCAGTCTTGCGCAAAGCAGTGTCGATACCGAGAATCCGATACTGACAGTCGTTCGCCTGGCGCTGCGACTGTAGCGCTGGACGAGTAAGCGACGGAGCAGGGCGATGGCCATTAGCCCGCGCTTGCGAGGCGGCGAGTACTGCCGCCATCTGGGCGTTGTTCTTTAGACGCATCTCAGCTGATTTCCTGCAAGATGGCTTTTAAGGAGTCGGCCACATAGATGAAATCCTGTGGCCGCTCCTTCGGCTCCTGGCGCACCATCGCATCCAGGAGAATGCCGATGCTGCTGCGTAAATCTTTCATTTTGGCAGTGCTATTGATACGCAACCCAGAGATGTGGCGGCGGGCCAAAGCCTCTACTTCATTGGCATCAAAAAATGTCCTGCCAGTTAAAGCATGATACATAACCATCCCCAGGCTGTAAATCTCGCTGCTGGCATTCTCGCCATGGCCTAACAGACGCTCCGGTGGAATGTAATACGGTGAGCCAGAGATGAACTCGTCGTCGTTGTGCGCTGCTTGCTCCCGCGAAATGCACAAGCCGAAATCCAGCAACACAGTATAGCCATACTCGTTCAGGATGATATTCTCAGGCTTCAAATCGCGATACAGATAGCCCAGGCGATAGATGTGTTGCTCGGCCGCCAAAATATGCAGCCCCATCAGTATTACATTCTTCTCCTGTAGGCGTCCCTGGCGTTCCAGCCGCTCGTCCAGCCGCTGGCCTTCAACAAATGGCATCGCGGCAAAGTATTCGTCATCGAGAAAACCGCTGTCGACACACGAGACAATGAAATCACTATCAGCAAATAACGCACTCACGCGGGCCTCATTGAGTAACGCATGGATGTTAGCGGCTGATTGCCGGGCCTGACGAGAGAGGACTTTCAAAGCCATTATCTGGCCTGGATAACTCTCGGACACTGCCTTGTAGACGCTGCCCATACCACCACTGCCACAGGGCTCGTACAAAAAATACCCCCCGACTCGGTTGGGAACAAAAAACATCTTCCCGCAGTGTGGACAAGGCATCATTTGCAACGGCACCAGATTCTGCAATTGCAGGCTCTTGTTGCAGAGGGGGCAGGCGATTTGACCCTGTGCCCATAGCTCCAAAGCCTTGCCGGCATCAGGGATGTTGTTCTCATTGCTCATAACGGCGGCCTTTATTTTTTACTCATAACCAGTTCTGCCAACGAATTGACAGTTTTTAGAGCCTGGGCAGTAATGTCCACAGGCTCAAATTGTATCGCAAAAGTCTCTTCTAGGGCGACTACTAACTCCAGCAACAAAAATGAGTCGATACCGTATTCAGATAATTCGACGTCAACCTCAATCGAGGCTGGGTCCAGATCAAGAAATAACCGCTCCACGATTAGTTCTTTAAGTTGCGACTGTAAATTCTCTTCTGCCATAGTATGCTGCCCTTCTTGTCAGGTGAGTCAATTGTGGATAAGGTAATGTGTTCGAAAGTAAGGTGTTACTTTAACGGCACGACTAGTACCGGGCACTTGGCCCGGCCGACGACTCGCTCGGCCACACTGCCAAAAATAAAATTGTGCAAGGGGCTGCGCCCTTGTTTGCCTAAAACTATCAAATCCGCAGAAATGGAATTGGCAAATTCTAGAATTTTCTGGTAGTCCTTGCCGATGCGGAATTCGATCTTGAAATCAATGCTCGCGGGGATGCGGCTAGAATACTCTGCCTCGATCTTGTCGTCCAAGTCCCGCTTGGCTTTTTCGTCGACATTGAAGTCTACGTCGTAGATGTAGGTGCGCCAAAACTGTGACTCTGGTTCCGGGATGACGTGCAACAAATACAGTACCGCGCCTTCGCGGCGCACAGCGGCATCCATTGCATAATCAAAGGCCAGAGCGGCATTGGCAGAGAAATCAGTGCAAAACAAAATGTTCTTGCTCAGACTGGGAGGGATGGTAGTCATTGCTCATTTCTCCTTTGGTAAAGTTAGTACCTATATAAGAGTAACGCATAACGCCGACTACTTGTTGGTAGGATGATAAAGATCCTGGTTCGTAGTCAGGCCCAAGTCATTTGCTTAATTCAACTGCCTTCTCAACCTCCTGATCGTACCCAGCGCCAGATTGCCAATCTGCTGCCCTGCCGCGTTCTTGCCGCGAGAGCCAGGAAAATAACGGCCAGTGAAGCAGCTCATGACCGCCGGCAAAGATGCTCAGACGGACATTTCGAGATTGCCGTCGGAGATGAATGACGCTCTGTCCATAGGATGGATCAGATGCCGACCCAGTATCCTGCAAGTGAGGAGGAATCTGCTCCTGGGTCACTATGTAGAGACAGTCTTCTGCAGAAATGCGGTCTGCTGGCGCAGCCAGGCAGTTGTAGGCATTGATGGCCTGGCTGACCGGGACGCTGCCAGTATGACCATCGTGGAT
>CAZUCG010000298.1:0-2886 GCA_964619145.1 uncultured Lentisphaeraceae bacterium
CCACCGCGCTCTGCTGCTTGAGCCTGCAGGTCTATTATCGCTATTTGCCGACCTATAAGATGCCCAAAAATATGGCCAGAGAAGAAAAGACTGCCTTGGATTCTCTTGACGAAGAACTCGGCCTGGCATTATAAGGCCGCGAAGGCAGGATAACTTCGGCGGATGCAAGCGAACTCCACTAAGCCATATTTTGGCGTAAATATATCCCTGCTGTCTCGAGGAAACACTTTACCGTTGTTTGCTACTAGAAGGAAGATGCAATGCCAGAATTTGTCGGAAAACGGCTGATTGTCTCAGGTGCTGCATTCGGTATGGGTAGCCTGCTGACCCGCGAATTTGCCGCTGCGGGCGCATTGGTGTTGGCGACTGATATCGACTTGCTGGCTTGCGAAAAACTTGCTGAGCAGGCGAACCAGCAAGGCCCTGGCAGAGTGCTGGCCGCCAGGGCCGACGTGCAGAAATATGATTCTCTTGCAGCCGCGGTAGAGCTGGCAGTCAAGGAATTCGGCGGAGTCGATATCCTGGTCAACTTCGCTGGCGGCGCCCCGTCGAGGGTCTTTCAGAAGGCGGCCCCTTTCTGGGAGCGTGAGTCGTGGCTGTTGTCTTGGGGTGTCGATGTTAATTTGCGGGGGCAGTTATTTTACGCCCGCGCGGTCTTCCCGGAAATGCTTAAGAATCCAGGTGGGGTCATTATCAATGTCAGTTCCATTGATGGCGTGACCGGCTCAACGGCCGTCGAATACAGCGCGGCTAAGAGCGGCATCGAGGGCCTGACCAAGTCGTTGGCCATTGTTGGCGCGCCTTATAACATCCGTAGCGTCTGCGTGATTCCAGGGCCAGTCCTGACGCGGCCCAATATGGCCAAAATGCCGACTTTGCTGGGACACGCGGCTGAGCCGGCAGAGCTGACGAACTTTATCCGTTTTATGTGCTCAGAGCAGGCCCGCAGCATAACTGGCTCCAGCCATCTTGTCGATTGCGGTCGTGCCTGTGGCACTATCAGCCGTTAACCAGAGGAGACCAACAATGACGAGGAGCTTTTTCTCTGCCCGGCGTGCGCCGGTGGTGGCCGCTATAATGGCTGGCGAGACGCCAGAGGAGCTGATCGCCCAGACTCGCGGCGCAGAATTCGAGGGCGCCGATGGCATCGCCATCACTCTGTCGGAACTCAAACCGGAATTTCGAGAGCAAAAAGCCTTGGAACGGGTGATTCGTGCCGTCAAGCTGCCCTTTATGTTCTTTTATTATCGGCACGATCGTTGGCAGGCGGTGCCTGCTGATGAAGACCGCCAGAAAGTATTGCTCAGCGCTGCAGAAGCGGGTGCGGCGATAATTGATGTAATGGGTGACCTCTATGACCCTTCGCCACGCGAGAATACTCATAATGCGGCCGCAATAGCGCAGCAAATGCAACTTATTGAGAAGATTCACGCCCTGGGCTCGCAAGTGGTGATGTCTTCTCATCTGCAGGAACCGCTGCTGGCGGAAGAAGTCCTGCAGCAATTGCAGGACTTTGCCCGGCGTGGCCCCGATGTGCTGAAAATAGTGACTACCATTAACAGCGAAGAAGAGTTCACCGAGGCAGTTCGCACTACGATGCTCCTGCGTCGCGAACTAGATAAACCGTTTATTCACTTATGCAACGGCTCCTTCGGACGCATTCATCGTTTCTTGGGGCCAACGCTGGGTGTCTCCATTTGCTTTGCCGTCCACCGCTATGACCTGCGCTATCCGATGATCCAACCTACTGTCCAGGCGATGAAAACAGTATTGCAAAATTATCGCTGGCACATCGACGATTTGCCCTGAAGAAAGTATTATGGCTCTTGCAGAAGGTCGTCGAGAATAGGATTGGCCCCGGTGCCGGCCTTGCGGGCGCGCTGATACAGTTGCCGGGCCTCGACTTTCTGGGGTGGCTTGGCGGTAGCTAGAATAATCGCTAAGGCGGTCAAGGCCGGTTCGTAATTTTCGTCGCCGGCCAAGGCTTGACGTAAATAACTCTCGGCGATTTGTGGCATTTCGCCGGCAGCATAGGCCATCCCTAAGGTGGCTTTGGCCGGGATGCTGCTGGGCTTGAGGAGATGGCACCAAGTCAGGAAAGCGATGGCGTAGGTCGGCTGATTTGCTTGCAGGCAGGACTCGCCGAGACTGAATAGGGTGTCGAAGTCTCCCGCTGCTTGGCTGATGTAGTTGCTGAGAGCCTGATTGGCCTGTGCTTGCTCACCGGCTTGCTGTAGAAGCACCGGGATGCGGGCCAAGGTCTGGACGTGCCCAGGACGGGCTGAGGCAATGCGTTGCCAGATTTTGGCGGCTTCGGACCACTCGCTGCTTTGTTCTTTGCTGACTGCCTTCTGGATCAAATCTGCTAAGGCCTTATTTTCTTGCTCGCGTTTTATTTCTGCGGCTCTGGCGCTTTCGAGCTCTTTTACCAAATTATCAATTTTGGCTTGCAAGTCTTTAATGCGTTGTTGTTCTTTAGCCCATTGTTCTTGGACTAGTCGGCCAGACTCGGCCTTGTCGGCCGCAATCTGGGCCTCCGCGGCTTGTTTGGCGGCTGTAACCTGTGCCTCGGCGGCTTGTTTGGCGGCTGCAATCTGCTGTTCTGCCTGTCGCTGTGCCAGGGCAATTTTCTCCTCGGTGCTGATCTGGTCGACTGGCGTGACAAGGCCCGTGTCTTGGGGCTTAATGCTGCTGGGTTGCTGTTCGGGTAATTGTTTGCGGGCGAGGATTTTCTGATTCTCGCGGCGGGCTTTCGCTAGCTCGGCTTTAGCAACCCCGAGCTCTTTCTCTAGCTCGGCTTTAGCAACCCCGAGCTCTTTCTCTAGCTGGGTTTTAGCAACCCCGAGCTCGTTCTCTAGTTGGGTTTTAGCAACCGCGAGCTCGTTC
>CAZUCG010000298.1:2986-4355 GCA_964619145.1 uncultured Lentisphaeraceae bacterium
TTTAGCAACCCCGAGCTCGTTCTCTAGTTGGGTTTTAGCAACCGCGAGCTCGTTCTCTAGCTGGGTTTTAGCAACTGCGAGTTGTTGGGTTAGGGTATGAATTTGACTGCTTTGCTTATGCAACTCGATGACGGCCTTTTGTCGAAAAGCGTCTAGGTCCTCATTTTTGTTTTTCTGGGCCTGGATTTCCTGCTGCAATTTCTCGGCCCCGCTGGCAGCCTGCCGCCAAGCCCGCACTTGCAGCTCACACTGCTCTAATTGGGTGTTGAGCTTCTGTATTCGCTCCTTAAGATCAGTGTTTTCCGCCTTGAACTGCTGGTTTTCCGAGTTCAGGCGGGTGAGGAAATCTATTTGTGCCGGCAGCGGCACTGGCTCTGTCGCGGAAGAATCGCCTGGGAGTTCTTTGGACAGCGGATGCGAGAGGCGGACTTGCTCACGAGCAGAGCGCAGGAATTTTTCCAGCTGCTCTCGTGACAATGCCGCAATGGCAGCATTCTCACGACTCTCGAGCTCCTGAATCTTCTTGCGGCAATTTTGTTTCCGGAAGGCGAGCATACTGGGGTTCCAGCGCTGGTGCTCTTGTTGGATTTTAGCTAGGATATCCCAAGACTGTCGCAATAGGTCCAGCGCTTCCAGGATATTGCCGGCGCTGCTCTGCTGGTCGGCTTTCTCAATTAATAGGTATGCGCTTAACCAAGACTGGCGGATGGTTGCCGGAATATCTTCCGTTTGAGCAGTAATCTGGACTGCTTCAAGAAAGAGCACGAAAGCGAGGAAAGTTGGCAGGTATTTAGCAGTAGACATAGAAATTATTGGTTTGACAGGTTATCTTATCAAATTGCCCGATTTTTAGTAAATTAGCATCAGCACTAATAAGTTAATGCGATAATCCCAGATGGCAATGGCGGGCACAGAATTATTGGAGAAAAAATGCAGGAAGCAGAAATCTTAAAACATTTAGCTGATACCGGCGCCTTGCTGCGTGGGCATTTCTTGTTGCGCAGTGGTTTGCACAGCGATCAATATTTCCAAGGCGCCTTATTGCTGCAACATACCCTGATTGCCAGCAAACTCTGTGCCGCCTTGGCAGAGCCGTGGCAGGACCAGGACATCACGACCGTGATCTCGCCGGCCACCGGCGGAATTGTTGTCGGACAGGAAATCGGCCGGGCTTTGGGTGTGAAGGCGATTTTTGCCGAAAAAGATGATGATTCTAACCTGTTGCTGCGACGTGGTTTTTCTTTGTCCGCTGGCGAGAAAGTCTTGATCGCCGAAGATGTGATAACCAAGGGCGGTCGAGTGCAGCAGACTATTGACCTAGTGCGCTCGCACGGCGCCATCCCAGTCGGCGTGGCGATACTCGTTGACC
>CAZUCG010000299.1:0-4345 GCA_964619145.1 uncultured Lentisphaeraceae bacterium
CCTGCCTACTATATCGCCAATAAATAGTATTTTCATTATGTATTCCTTTTAGGAAACCCTTTGGGGAAACTCATAATATACTATCTCAAACGCTTTATGGAAAGGCATAAGGGGCTGAAAGTCACTGATAGTGACGGATAAAATAATTATCTACCTGCACTGTACCACAAGTCCGACCTGGCTAAGTCTGGAAGTACTGCCCTAACCGCCCTACTTGTCCTGCCCCCAGCAGCTATGCTTAGGGTAGGGTAGTAGGGCAGTCTGATAGCCAGGGAGTTATTCAACCAGCATAATTGCGGGCCAGGTATGAGGTTTATTGTAACATCCTTTTCCGTCATTGGCTAAGGTCAAAGCCCCCTCGACTTTACCTGGTTGATCTGCATTAGCGGCATAGAGTCCGAAGCCGAAGACCCAGCCTTTTTCGAGCTTCATTGGCAGCAGATATTTTGCCTGCAGGAATACCCGGTAAGTCAATACGCCGTCGCGGTTCGTGAATGAACTCGGGATATCCCCGGCGATGGTTTTATCAGGCGGGGCTTGTGTCGCCAAACCGAGCTGCTGTTCGACCGAGCGGTAGCGATAGACGATGGCAGAATCGCCGGCCGCATTTGGGAAAATAGCATAGTCGTAATCGTCCTCGTCGTAGCCCTTGAATGTTCGCGCCCGTGCATTCGCCAGCGTATCCACATAGAGTTGTAGACAATCATTTTGCCAGCGTTGCTCAGTTTTCGCGTACTCGGTATGGACAAAAGTCTTGTCGTTCACCGTAACTTCGACAAATAAACCTGCCGCATTCCAGCCGAGGCGAAATGCCCCGGACGTCTTCGTGCCAGAATTGCGGACGAATTGTGGGGAGGGCAATTTTGACCAATCGATAGTCTCGAAGGTCGCCTCTGCTGGTACCTTTTTGGCGAGCAATGCTTCGAAAGAAAGATCATAGTTGTATTCTGCCCCAGAATCAGCTTCGATTTTGATTTTCAACGGCGCCGCAGTGACTTTGTCCGCGCTTAGGGTAACGGGCAGGGGTATCGCGATGCTTGAACTGGAGGAACTAGGGACAGTTATTGCGTTTCCATTCATCTTGCCTTTGAAATCGTTCGAGAGGAAGTTATTGAAAGTGATTTTCGCTTCTTGTTCATTTAGCGGGTTGGCAGCGACTGCGAGCGGCGAGATGCCTTCGCCAGAGATGATAACTGCCTTGTTGAGTGCGGCGAGCATACTGTTCAGGGTGCCGGGCTTACCGCGCAAAAATAATGGAAAACTTGATACTGGGAAGCGGAACTTGCCGGCCGTAAAATTGCGCGGCGAGTTCATCAGATCAAGCACGCCTTCGAGTGAATCGCCGAAGTCGGCTTCTGCTACTGGCGCATTGACTGAGCCGTCATCAACTTTGTCCAAATGGCACCAGATTGCCGCGACTGGGCGCTGCTGCGCATCTTCAAAGACGAATGTGCGGGTGAACGGCGCGAAACGGATGTCCTGGCGAAATTGTGAGTCACCGAGAATTTGTCCGAGTGTGTTTGGGATGAGCTGAGTAGCGTAAGGCGTCAGCAGGATATCCATATAGCAATTATTACTGGTACAGCCGGCTGTGGCGCCGAGGATGCGATCGGCATACTTCAGGACCACCAGCCAAGCGCGAGCATACCAAGCCGCGGCTTTCTTTTCTGTCCAGCCCAGATCATAGGAGAGTAGCGCGCCTGGCCAAGTCCGAGGGACGTTGCCCCAGGTGGATGAGTCTGTGCCCCATTGCGGGATATTGAATGGGCCCCAATGCATACCTTCCGGCCAGATAACCGGAGTCTCGCCATAGCCGTGTTTTGCCAATATCGTGAACCAGGTTTTCGTATCTGCATCTAAATCTGGCGATTCTGGGCTGAAGCGATAGGGGTGGATAGCGAGTAGATCGAATTTGACTCCAATGCGGTTACATTCGGCCAGCAGGCGGTCAGTCTCGGCGATGCCGCCTTCAGGACGCATATTGCAGGGGTCGTCTTGGAAGACCTTGGCGTCTGGATTGCCTTCCTTGACGCCTGCAACAAATGCCTTAAGCAGTTGTGCGTGGACTTGGGTGAACTCCGCCTCAGTGCCATTTTCACTCCACCAGTCAGCCGGGAGTTTGGCAGCCAGCTCGCCGGCTAAACACCATTGCGGGATGTGGAGGTTTTTGCCGGCGATGGTCTTGGCGGCATTTTTGAATTTAGCTAAATATTCAGGGGTGATTTTGCCATCAGCATCAAAGTGGAAATCGCGGACCAGTATCCGCGGGTCATCAATTTGCACATAGCCGTCTGTTTTATCGTCATCGATAATGCAGAAGCCGAGTAATTTTCTATTTTTATCGCGGAGGTAACTCATCATAAAGGCGTGGGATGGCTCAATGCCGTATTCGCGTTCTGTGTCCCAGACATCCTTCCAGTAAGTATGATGATGCTGTTTGCTGCCGATGCCAAGCTTTTGGCAACGCGATAACTTGGCCAAAAAATCGAAATGCAGCTCAGGATGACCATAATTGATCGCGAAAAGTTTTTTCAAAGGGCGCGCCTCGGTCAGGAAGTCGATTTTGGCATAGCGATGGAAGTCGTAGCTTTTCGTGTTGTCCGTCAGCGTGTATTCTGCCCGGATGACAAATACGCCGAGGCCGGGCAGGTCATCCAGTGGCAGCACGACCTCGGCGAGATTGTTCTGATCAGAAACAAATTTGAATTCTTGTTCCAGCAGTATTTCGCCAAAGAAGTTCTTGACCTCAATCGACATCGTGCCGGCGGCGTTCTTCTGGGCAGTAGTGATCAGCATTTTGGCATTGATGCGCTCTCGGGCGGAAATGAAGTTCAGCGGATCGCTGCTGAGCAGCTGGCCTTCAGCTGGCACAGGGCTGAAATCTGTCGGCGTGCTGCTTTTTTCCAGCTGAATGGCGTCGATCCAGACCTTGACGTTAGTGTCTTCCAGTGCTGCGGCATTGAGGTGCATTTCCAGTGGCATAGACTGCTTGACCTCGAAGGTAACGGCATAACGCTGCCATTCGGAAGTGAGGTTGAAGGTGCCGATATTATTACAGTCAAAAGCCGCATAAAGACTGCCGGAATGGAAGTTCGGAACCCAAGTATGGACGATAGATTTTTTCCCCGGTTCACATTTCGCAGATAGGCTGATGGTATATTGCCCTGCTGACACCACTGCCACAGTGGTGGTCAGATTCGCACCATTGCGCAAACAGCGATAATCTACGTCGTTGAATGGCCGGGCGTCTATCAACAGCGAGTTGTTGCCGCTGAAAGACTCTTGCGGATCGATCGTAAAAGGCTGCCAATGCCATTGACGGTCGTAATTGGGATGCTTGACCCGGAATCCTTGCAGACCGCACTCAAAAGAAGAATTCTGGAAGAGATTTTTGTGGGCCGAATCCGGCAGGGCGATAGCCTCGATCTTTTTGAAGTCGATGCCGCCGCGAATATCTGCGGATGGCTCGGGCGGGGCTGCTGCCTCGCGCAGATCGACGCTGAATTCCACGGTGTTTTCCGTTGTGAAGCTCAGTACGGTGCGAAAAGCCTTATTGAAGGTATCGGGATAGCAGCTGGTGGCAGGCCCGACTTGCGGTTTTTCTGCACGTAGGATAAATGCCTCGGCGGGCGATTCAGAATAGAACAAATACTCAAATTTCTGCGAGCGCCAATCCCCGAGGATGGATTTTGCCGACTTGGTCAGTGTTTTTCGCTCGCCATTGAAAATCAGACTTTTGCCCTCAGCGCGGGCAAATGGTGCAAAGATGAATATTCGTGGCTCACCGCGCAAGACGACTTCTTCTCCCTCAGGCGGGTAGGCCGTGGCCCGCACGATGAGCCGCCCCGCCTGATCAATGCGCAGAGACTGATCGGCGGCTTTCCAGCTCTTGGCAGCGTATGTTTTGTTTAGTACCCAGATGAATTCGTCGCCAATGCGCTCCAGAGAGCAGGCATTTTGGCTGAAACTGCTCCAGTCAGTTTTCTGAGTTTTGCTGTCATTATAGGCCATATAAACATATATTTGGGCCAGGACTCCACTGTCGTCAGAGATGACGATCTTACCATCTTTGTCGAGAGTGACAAGTTTATTGCCACAGACAATGGTGTCGCCGATAATCTTCGGGAGGTAAATTTCTGTTTTGGCATCTTCCTGTCGGATGTTTTTTGTCCGCCAGGCCTGTTGCGGGTTGACATTAGGGACAGATTGCGCGCAAAGGGTACCTAACCCCAGTAGCAGTGCAAAACTAAGGCTGGAAATATTTCTCAGATTCAACATAACTCCGAATTCCTTGGTCACGTCCTGAAGTTGGGACCTAGGGAAGAAGCTTGTCTTTCCACTAGGC
>CAZUCG010000300.1:0-4308 GCA_964619145.1 uncultured Lentisphaeraceae bacterium
GCCATCAGCACCGCCGGCCCACGCAGAACCTGGACTTCCAACCTAGCAATGCCAGGCAAAACCGAGAAGCCGATGCCATCCATAGTATTATTAAATGCCAGTCCAATCCCGGCCCGGATATTCCCCCGGGTGATGCTCTGAAAGTAACCCGTGCTGCCAAACGGCGTACTTATCACCAAGCTATCAGAAACTACCTGTGAACGAAACAACTCGCCATCCACCCAAAGACGATAGCGGATGGCACTAGACACCAACTCACGGCTCAAAACCAAGTCATTGATACCACATAATTCCTCACCATTGCTGGAGATGGCGACTAATTTTTCTAATTCAGTTTTCTGCAACTGCCCAGAAAACAATTTCTCCAAAGTCGATAATTCCGAATGCAGCGGACACTTCGGATTCTGTTTGCGATCTCGAATCGGGCATTTCGGCACACCAGGGAAATCACGCTCCGCGCCCAACAATGAGCCATCACCACCGTGCGAAATCACCAAATCCGGATTTTTATCCACTAATTCGACTTCAAAAAGGTCTAATAACGGCAGGAGGTCCTTAATGTTGCGCCCTTGTACCAAGACCCGCAGTGGCTTTTTATGGAAAAAATCTTTATCCATAGGAGTTAATTTATTCTCTTTCTTGACAGCTGCAACCCAATGAGGTTATTTTTGCTTACCGGCCTGCACCAGCAAGGCGGCGTCGTGAGCGGCTAGCACGTATTTGCGGCTGACCTTACCTGCCGGTAATAGCAACTCTTCGGCTGAACCGGAAAAGCCTAAATCAGACAACTTGTATTCGAGCGGTTCTGCAGTGTCATTCACCAGCGCTACTGCATATTTGCCCTCGAGCCGCCCAGAAAAACCACGAATCCAACTGCCCTGCTGCCACACCAATGGCGTCGCATCCTGCAGACGGTAATCAGCCGCTCGCTTGAGCATCTCCAAACGCTCCTCTGCAATCGTGGACAAATTATCGCTAGTCAAGGACACACCGGTGATGATCCCGGTCAATATCGAAATTCGACTGGCCCCCAAACTCTGGCTACCGCGATCCTGCCGAGCAATCAGCACATCAGGGTCAGCCCGAAAAAATCGGTCGAACATCCACCAACGGCCACTAATTTCGCGGTAGACGTGTTCGATTTGAGAATCGCAAGCCCGAGTATCACTGCTGATACGACACATATCCGCCAGGCCCACACAAGGCAAAAAAGGCGCGGTGCAAGCCAGCAGAGTGCTATCCGGGACTGCCGCCCGAATGGCCTGCAAGCCGAGCCGGAAGGCAGAAACTGGCGTCGCCTCCGGATCGCTGCGCGCGCCCTCCATCAGGCCATAGTTCATACCGTCCATCTTGAAATAAGTATAGCCCCAAGCCCGAAAAGTCTGAAAAATATTGGCAATATACTCCCTAACTGGCGCCAAGGTCATATCCAAACAGAGCCAGAGGTGATCCGGCTCTGGCGACCAACCGCGCCGGGCTACCACTGCACCATTGCTATCTTTGACAAAATACTCTGGGTGTTCGTGGTAAATGCGACTGGCAGTCGAAGCCTGGAAAGGCATCAGCCAGATGCCGGCCCGGCTGCCACTGTGGATTATCTTTGCCGCAATGTCCTTGAGAGGTGTCGGCCAACTCGAATCCTGGTCATTCCAGTCCCCTTGAAAAGTCTGGTAGCCGTCATCTATCTGAATGACCTCAGAATGGTACTTTTTGTTCTTACCCAGGGCTTTGACATTGCTCAGGAATTCCTTTTCCGTGACTCCGGCATAATAGTAGTACCAACTGCAATACCCAGTCAAATTGCGCTCCTCTAACCGCGGCTCACGCCCATTGGCAGCAGCCACCCGAAGAGCGTATTCCTGCAACAATTCCCGCCAATCATCGCCGGCCAAGACCAGCAGCTCCTCCGGTTGCTCGCCAAGCCGAATATACGGCTGCGTAATCTCAACAGAATGAAAACGGCCACCACGTCGTACAACCCGGAAATGGGTCATTGATCGCCAAGCCGTCAATGCTCCGACAAGAATGTACTTATTGGCCGAGACACTCCCGACAACAACCACATCATCGCTGCAGAACCCACCCTCGGCTTGAGAAAAAACCGCCAGGCTAGGCACCGCATTGCCAAAGTGCATACTAAAGGTGTTGTGGTAAACAAAATAAGCATCCATAGGCAAGCACGCTAAGGATACCGCAGCTCGATATGACTGCCCCAAATTCTCAACCGTCAATGACATATTTTACCCTTAAATGACAAAATCCCAAAAGCGGCGGCCGCCTTACAGACGCTAGCGCTTCCTCAAAATGATTCTGGCATAAACGTCGGGAAGGTCAATCCGCGTAATGGCGGCACTGAGCCAAGTGCTTGCGCGAAGTGAATTTCCGTGTTTTTGCCGCCCAACGCATAAGCAAAAGAGACCAAGTCCGGATAGGCTATGGGCAACAACGCCAACGGTGTTCGTCCACAATGATGATTTAATTCTGCCAGCAAGACAGCTTTGGCTGACTCACAATCCCTGGCCACACCCGGACCAATCATATTTGTGGCAGCGTGAATTACCGAGGCCATCACCGCCGACAAGCCGCCAGCAGCATTCTCGCAAACTGAGACCTGCCAGATACCGGCCGAATTCTCCAGAAAATACCGCCAGTCGCCCGGACGCTCCAAACCAGAAATATCAGACTCCAATTCGACAATAGCCGATAAATCCGCTCTAGTCGCCGGACGAGCCCGCCGGGCAGCCGGAAAATCCAGCGAAAAACCATCCGACGGAACCGCAAAACGCAGATCTTGATAGAGGCTATAAGGCTGAAAACCCTGCCGATTGTACAAGGAAAAAGAATCTAGATTCAAAGCACTCGAGACTAACCGCACCGGCTTTCCCAAATCTTCTGCCGTTTGGACAATGTGCGCCAGCATAGATGAGGCGATACCCCGACCGGCATAACTCGGATGGACATTCATAATCCCCAGTGAGACGTGCGTCGGACGAATATGCTGAAAACAAGAGCCGACTACTTGAGCAGAATAATCATCTACTGCGACCACACCCGAGCTGCCCGGCAACGAATGATAGACGTCATAATATAGTTCTGTGGATTGTGGGCCAGCGAGAAAACGCGGCACACCCAAATGACTTCGGTACCAGACACTGGTGGATAGGCAAATCAAACCGGCCACCGCCTTACGATCCGTAGGCAACATTACCCGCAATGCAAAAGTGTTTTTCGCCATCGTTGTCCTTCACTATGATCAAACAGATAACAAAACTGACGAGAACTGGACGTATTTTCGCCAGAAAATTAAACTAATATAATCCGAAGTACAGAAAATACCCGCCTGTGATAAAATTTTCTTCTTGCGCAATACCAGAAAGGTATCCTTCCAGCCTTTTGCTGGCAGAATCTACAGATCGAAAATTGTCACTAAGCCATCCTGAAAATTGTATCCAGCGCACATTGTTCCCTAATCGGAAAACCATACCGGCAATAATAAAACTTTTTCCTTGTTCTGATTTGCATTTGTCGCAGAGCGGCTTATTTTTCAAAAACAATTGATCCGCTGGAATTGGGCTGGAATCTGCAAGAATAAAAAAAACACCACACTACCAACACCCAGATTAATCACTCTGCTCATTGCCTCGTTTTTCAGAACCGAAAGCTTATTTCGACAGATAAATTAGCCTACTAGCCGGCAATAATAGTTTGCAATGCAGCGACGCCAGCGCCAGAGCAGCAAGAGCTGAACTCAGCGGCCTCTACTAAGAAAACCCTTTCGAAAAACCGAACCCTAAAATCGAATCGAAAGCTTGCGACGGATATATGAGCGCGCCACCATTATCAGATATCCTGCTAACAGACAGCAAAGGCAATCGTCTTGGAAGATCTAGCGAGACAAAGCGAAAATAGACATCAGCAAATTAAGCCAAAATTGGAACTGAACATTGCCGGCTCCTGCCGATCAGAAAAACTAAAAAACTCCGAACTGAACCTGGACCAACCGGCCTTCGACTTAATGGCTATGATTGCAATTCACCAGTCACATTGGCTATAGCCAGCTTGAGCACGGCCGAAACAGACAAAGCTGGCAACCGCACAACGCAGCCGTTCAAGTTACCCAATTCAGAAACCTCAACAACCCTTGGCCGGCACCCACCCGAGAAAAAAATCACGCTACTCACTTTTGTGAAAACAAGCGCTAATAAATGTCGTTTACTGCTCCAAAGCGTTAAGAACTAGCAAACAGCAAATATCTTTGCCTATCCGACGCTATATGGCTGCCGGTATAGACCAATAGTAAAGAAAAAG
>CAZUCG010000301.1:0-4306 GCA_964619145.1 uncultured Lentisphaeraceae bacterium
TCAAAGAGGAAGAATTCCAGTTTGATGGCATTAGGATTAGTGGGTGATTGCAATGTGCCATCCGCATCGATATAGGGCACTTCTTTCACTGCTCGGTGGGGCTGGAAATCGAGTAGTCCGGCCGTCAGGCGTTGAAGGAATTCACAACTCAAGATATGAATGGCTGGGCTGCCGGCGCGGTAACTCAAGCGCTGTTCGGAATCGGTTTGCTGCAGAAGCTCATCAGGCATATCGCTGTATTCTACCACGATAGTCTTGCCGTCCAAGAGGCAAAAATGACCGAGCTTTTCCTTGTAATCGCGTTTAATCAGCGCTCTGCTGCTCATTTCCGAGCCAGTGATTGCGTGCAATCCCAGAAAGAGTGGGTCAAAGAGGGTGACTAACGGGTTATCGACTTGCCAATAAGAGAGATAGTCCACCCCGCGTTTTCGCATATCTTCGAGCGCCCCGGAATTGTGTAAGGCGGCAAAACTGCCACCGTGTCCATTGGCAGACAGCGCCAAGGCGTCTTTCTCAGCCAGCAAGGCTCGGCCCTGAAAATCGAAAGCTGGCAACGTCCCTTGCTTGAAAAAGCAGATATTTTCTGGGTCCAAGCCAAAGAATTGCTGTTGGGCAAAAAACTCACGTGTCTGTTGGTCATTGGCTGGGCTGGTCATTATATACCAGGGAAAGACTGACTGGTATTTTTTTTGATAACGGGCAATGCTTTCGGCAAAGAACTGGAACAGCGATTTTTGTCGCAGCGGTGTGAAGGCAAAGGTTCCCTTGGGCCCGTCGTAGCCTAAGCGGGTGCCTTGTCCACCGGCAACGGTGAAAGCTGCGACTTTGCCACCAGAGAGAATTTCCTGACCTCTGGCTCTGCCTGCCGCTAAAAAATTTTTCTCCTGTGTTGTTTTCGCCTCAAGTGTGAGATAGGGCGCTGGTTGCAATTGCGCAAACGGTATTTGTTGATGCTCATCACTGAGCGCGGTGCGAACCCAGTCCACGACCGTCGGCCAATCTTGAGTCCGAATCTGGGCGGCTAAATTTTCCTGTTGGGCGCTGTCCAGCTCGTCCCAGAAGCGTAAAATGTTGCTTTGCCATACGGGGGCAAGTATTTTTTCCAGTTCTTTTTTCAGCATATCCTCGAGCATTTTTGGTTAATAACGAAAAAGTATTAGGGCGTAATTGCTATACTATAATCCATCTTTTTCAAACTTAAGATTATGGGTTGCTGATTTCCAGCAGTTCCACTTGATCTACCCAAGCTGTGCCGGTGGAATTCGGGCATTTGAATTCCAGGTATGGCACTGATTTAGCGCCAAAGTCAGCCGGTATGCTGACGACCGACTCTTGTCTGAGCCAGGGGATAGAACCGCGCAAAGCCGGTCGAACTGGATACTGCGGTTTGCCGTTGCCCATATCAAAACGGATAAAGAAACCGCTGTCGTCTTTATCAGTGAGTTCCACCCCTTCCAAGCGGACATAGAAACTCAGTTTGTATTTGGCATTTGCCTTCAGCTGTGGGACGCGTTGAACGATGTTGCGCGAATCGCCGGTTAGGCGCACTGAGGCGTTATGAGTGCGAAAAAAACCGCTGTCTTGGTAGATGACTTTACTGGAAGCCCAAGCTCCCAGGAAGCGCTTATCGCTAATCGGTCCAGCGAAATCGCCATTTTTGATCACCGACTGTTGTTCAGGTTCCTGGAAATGGATGACACCGCAACTCTCGGCATCTTGTTTGACAAATTGGGTCCAGACATAGTACGGCACGGCGATCTTAGTGTCATCGGTCAGCACCCGGCTACGGGAGAAATTGCCTACTATATACTCGCCTTGGAGTTCAGGCATACCTTGGCGGGGAATGCGGATTTCCGCTATCCAGTGTTTCCCTTTCTCTTGCGAAATTTTGGCTTCGAAACCGCTATTCCATTCTTTGCCCAAGTGTCCTGGACTTTTGCGCAAATCAGTCAAACAGCCACTGCTACCGATCATAAATTGATAGATGACTTCGGATTGGTGGTTTTCCGCCAGGAAAATTTCCACCACGTTGTCTTTCCAGAGTTCAATTTCATCAAATTGGCGTGGCACCTCCGCCATCGCGGTAGTCTGCGGTTCATCACAGATGAAGGCGAAGTAGAAGTTGTTTTTATCTTGCAGCATCTTGACGCTGGTATGCACTTCTGCGGGGTCTTCTGCAGTGATGGTGTTGAAGATTCGCGGTATAAGTGAAATCCAGGGCGCGTCTTGCCAGTCTTTTTCGTCGAGTTTGCCATCGAGGATAATGCTTGCCTCAGTTTTTGGCATTACTGTCTTCCAGGCCTTGATATCGGCGGTAGTCTTCTGGTACTTGGCAAAGCCATCAGAAACGTGCTGCCACAATTCAGCGCGCATAAATTTGACCCTAGCGGACGTTTCGGGGAATTCGGCGGTCTTCTGCTCGGCTAAATCGAGCAAGCCGACAAGGCGCTCACATTCGGCCGGCGAATAGATTTTGCTCCAAATCTCGTGCAGTGAGGGCAGGGCGGCTTTCGGGCCTTCTGGGGTGTCATAGATATTGGTCAAGATATCTTGTATCCAGTGTTTTTCCAGAGAGTCAAAAAATTCCAGCATTTCCGCTTGGGCTGGGCCATACATCAGCTGGCAGTATTCTTGCAAGAGTGCTTCGACGTCGGTATTGTTGTCCCACATTAATTTAGAGAAAACGTAATAATTCAAGTGGCCAAACAACCAGACATCGGTTTCCGCCTCATAGAAAGCCCCGAAAATATGCGGCGCTTGGCGTTTGAAATAGCTAGCGGTAGCGCGAGGAGCGACGTTGGGGATGCCAGGGAGCATAGAGCCGATTTTGGTGGGATAGGTCCACAAGTATAGCTTGGCACCGAGCTTCTCTTTCCAAGCGGCGACCAAGGCGTCATTCTTGGCCTTGTTGGGTCCGTATTCTACCCAGGGGCCGGATTGAGCCAGCATCACGATAATGTTGTCGGGCAGGTCCATTGAGGGGATAGTGCGGTAGACATCATAGGCCATAGTGGTGACAAAGCCTGGGATGTTGTTTTCCTTCAAGCGCTTGGCGATATCTGAATACCACGACCAGATAAAATCGCTGGCTTTTTGCGGGTCATTATCCTTGAAATATTGCCAACAGCCGGGGCAATGGCAACGAGCCATTGAGTCATTTGGCATTAAGTTGAAAAAAGGCGCTATGTGGTGTGACCCCCAGCTGCGCGGGAGATTCCGGTCTTGGTACGACTTGCCCAAAAGCAGCGCTTCTGCATCGAGGTAGATTTCTTCCTTCAAGCCAGCTGAGGAGAAGCAGACGTGGCCGTGCACAGAGTCGTTGCGCGTCCCCCCAGTACCGTCTTCACGAGTGCCGTTGGCACGCAAGGCAAAATATTCAGGATGGTCTTTGGCGAAACGCTCCGGCAGCTGCAAGCCGTTGATGCCGTGACAATTTGGGATACGCCTGGTGTTTTCTCGTAGTCGCAGATACGACTCTCTTCGGATATCAGCTGGCGTATAGCCACTGTACCAGTATTCGCCCTCGCCAAGCTGGACCGTGTAGATGCTCCGGAACTGATTATCTGGACGGTCGGCTAAGTCGATATCTGGCAAGGCGAAGTTTTGATATTTGGGCACGATGGTGCCGATTTCGCCAGGGAAGTAATAACGCACACCCAGGAAGCGCTCTAGGAATTCATAACTAGCGAACAGGGTCCCGCGTTCATAGAATCCGGTCTGGCGGTCGGGCCGGCCATTGGGGGCGTCTTTGCCGATAATCAGGCATTGGTTGCCGATGGTTTTAATAAAATATCCGTCCCGGTCCAGGGTCTCCAGGTCCAAGCCGTGTTTGGCCGCCAACTCCAGATCACCGACGATAATCGCCGGCTGAGTTCCAGAAGGGATCTGGTTGGGTTTTATTTCACAGCCAAATGATTGTGAAAGTCGCAACGCCAATTCTTGCGCGGCATATTTTACCACTGGCGAGCTCTTGGCAGGATAGATGACTTCCACAGTAGCTTGTCCCTGGTGGCACAGTGAGATTTTCGCCTCTTGACCAACCACGATAGAGCGTGGACTTTGGGGATTGAGAGTGAATCTCTCACCTGCAGCCCAGAGTAAGCCGGGTAGCAACAGCAACGACAAAAATTGATGGCGTGACAACATCCGATTTCTCCTTTTATCCGTACAAAATGGTCCTATTAAGTTAAAGGTAAATTCGTCGGGAAAATTGCTGATTATTCGTAATGCCGGTGGTGTCGGGGGGGGGGGGGGGATATTCCGGCAAAGTTTTTCTTTCTTGACAAAACCTTGCCAGATAGATATA
>CAZUCG010000302.1:0-4294 GCA_964619145.1 uncultured Lentisphaeraceae bacterium
GTCTAAGTATTCGCCAGCTTTCACAAAACTCGGGTCGGCAAACGACGCGCCGGGCTTTTTATTAGCTGCAGCGAAGAAAAGCTCGCTGCCGCCGCAGCGGTTCGCGAGATAGCAGAAATAGAAAGCGCCGGGCCATTGCTTCATATTCCCCAAGGCAAAAGGCACGATGCCATTTTCTCGGAATTTCTGGCAGACTTGCAACAATTCACTGAAGGTAGCGGGGTAATTCAAACCGTGTTTTTGAAAAAGAGAATCGTTACACCACAAGATTACGGCTGACATATCTAGTGGCAATGCATATATCTGTTCGCCATCGCGACACAAGTCCAAAGCCCGCTCAATAAAACGCCCCTCCTGTCCGTTTTTCTTAATACTATCGCTGAGATCGACTAAGCGCCCGGCTTTAGCACGCTCCAACAGCGGGCCACCGCCCCAGGTGAAAAAAATATCTGGTGGGTTGCCGCTGGCTTCCTCAATGGCCAACTTGGTCTTGTAGGCGTCATTTTCGAAAGTCTGGACCTCGACTTGGCAACCGGGGTGATCACGCTCAAAACGCCGCACGGCCGCAGCCAAGATCTCCCGCGGGCCGGCATAATTCATAATATGCCAGAGACTCAGGCGTACGTCAGCGGGGGCGCCCGGCGCGGCGTTCTTCTGTTCACCGCCACAGGAGGATAACAGCATCAACGACAAGACGCTAGCTAAAATCAGACAAAGACATTTCATACATACTCCAAAGATGAAATAAATTAATTCTCCAGCCAGCCAACATTAAGCCGCGGGCTGTTCGCGAAAACGCCTCTATACACAGAAAATAACGGTTCGTAACCGGGAAAATTGGCAATGAATCTCCGTAAAAATCTTTTCTTCCTCTCCGTCTGCTTGTTATCGCACCTGCTTATGAACAACTACCTCGCCGTTGCCGCAGAAGAAAATACTGCCGCTAAACCTATCCGCCTGCACCGGACGGTCACCCGCTTGACGACTTTCGCTTTCTCAGAAGACGAAATTCGCCGCCAGATGGAAAAAATTTTTCAGCAACGTCCAGGTCGCCTGGCGATGGTCTCTGGCTTTGGGGAGCTGCCGTCGCGAATAAGTCATTCTTCGGCAGCCGAGCAGAACCGTCATTCGGCGATAATGCTTTGGGAAGGCCAAATCGCTCTAGAAGAACCAGCCGACTGCGAATTCGCCATCAACCAACCGGCCCTGCCTTGGGCAATTTACCTGAATGGCGACTATCTGGCTGGCTGGCAAAGCAGCAAAATAACCGACCAGGAGTGGACCTTCACCCCAGCTCGCTCGCTCGCTGCCGGCAAGCATACCCTCCAGCTGGTCGCAGTGCGAAAACTAACAGAAGAGCCACCAACACTGCGACTGCGTAAAAATGGCTTACCAGCCGAGGGCGGCGAGCTGACAAACCTGCTACCCTTGCCTAAACACGGTTTGGTAGAGCCGACCGGCGCGGCCAAATGGGAACGACCCCGGAATTTTCACTTCCTCGCCACTGACCAGTATCTGCATTGCTATACCCGCATTGGCAAAGTAGAATTTCTGCCTGCCACTAATGCCGAGGGCCTCCACCTGACTGAGGCTAAACAACCGCTACATTATTCCCTTCTCCCACTCTGGAGTCTCGCCGAGACAGTATTCTGTCGCTCCCAATTGAGTAGCGTAGAGGTCCTGCTGGCCGCCCGCGAGGAGTTAGCATTTGTCCACCAGATGTCTTGGCCATTCGCACTTCCCGAAGCGTGGAAAGAGAACTGGCAATTGCGTTGCCAGCTTTATGATCGTGCAGGTAGGCTTTTGTCGGATAAGGTCATCAGAACCGGCTTCCAGGAAAATTTGACACTATCCCTGCCATTGTTGCCCGAATACGGAAAAATCTCTTTGCAGGCTTGCCTGTTCTCAGTACCGATCGCCAAAGCCGTGCAGATTATGATTGTCGGGCCAGCTAATTTCAGCTCAGAGTTAACTGTCCGCGGACAATCACTGTGGCTGAAAGAAAACTTGGCGGTCTTGCGCTGTGACCCATTGCCGAAAATCAAAGAAATGCCAGCCGCTGTTATGCCAACCGCACATTCCAGCAAGCCTTTACGGCTGTATCTTTTTGATGATGCGCGTGGCGACACCCACTCGGCCTTCGATAGCCCAGCATTTGAACAAATATTGCAAAAACAATGCTCGCTGAATATCGGCAAAATTTTCTTACCCGACACTAGTGGCCAACCGACAGCATTGCGCGGCATTGCGGCACTCGGGAAACTCCTGGCGATGCGCCCTGATTTAGCATTGCTTAATCTAGGCACGGTAGAATTGCAGTCCGGCAGCAGCCCAGAGCGCTACTGCCAGACGCTGTTATTTATGAGCCAGGTATGCCTGGCTGCCAATATCAAGCCATATTTGCTGGCTTGGCCGCAGCAACCCGGCATCGCCGCTTCCGTCGCCAGGCAATGCGCACTGCTCAGCAAAGAGCTGGGCCTGGCCCTCGGCATTCCAGTCATCGACCTCTATTCAGCACAGATACAGGAAAACACCAGCAGCGACAGTTGGTTCCAGGATGATTTTGCCGAACACCTAGCGCCAAATGCAGAGGGGCAGGCGTGGTTGGCCAGCAAAATCGCCGCCGCGTTGCGCAAATAGCGGCACTACTCGCAGTCGCTCAACCCGTGCCCGGGAGGCTCTGCTTGCGGATTGTCAACCAGCACATCCTCCAAAGTAACGCCAATCTTATGCAAGCGATTGCGGATTTCGCGTTCCAACCAAGCCTCTTGCCACGACTTCTGCTCTGCTGCGGACAAGACACCGATTCCTTGACGATGGTAATAAGCGGAAAAATGCTCCATTAAGATTCCAGCAGCCACCGAGAGGTTCAGACTGTCAACAAAGCCGCAAGTCGGGACACGCAGCAGCGCCTGACAGCGTTGGCGCATCGTCGGGCTCAAGCCATTTTGCTCATTGCCAATCACCAAGGCCATCCTCTCTGGCGGCGTAAAGTTTCTGAAATCTGTGCTGCCCTCTCCTGCTCCCACGGCCGTGCCTACCAGTACAAAACCAGCAGCGGCAAGCTCGCTGCACATTTTTTCTTCGGCGAAGTGATTGCGTACATCAACCCAACGATCGCTATAACGGCTGATCTGACGATTGCCTCGATAGCGCTGCTGCTGATCCCTCAGCAGATGGACAGTCATAACCCCAAAGGCATCACAGGAACGCAAACAGGCGGCCACATTATGAGGATCGACAATCCGGTCACAGACCAAGGTAAAATTAGCCAGCCGGCTGGCCAGCACTGCGGCGAAGCGTGCCTGTCGCGGTTCGCTGACAGCCGCTGCCAATAAAGACTGATATGTAGGCATAATAAATAGCTTATAATTGTACTGTTGATCTCGGGTCTGACAGCAGAATAATCTAGCACTGCTAGCGGGCAATGCAAACCGCAACCAGACACTGGCAGGCTGAGCAGGAGCAGCCAATCCGGGATATATTTACTGCCTTGAGCACTGCAATCATCGGCAAACACGCTGGCAATTGTCAACGACCACCTAAAACCAACACCGCCTGCCAGTACGATTGGCATAAATTCAGAAAAAGCGCTTGCCATTATGCTCACACTCGAACCCATCGGCTTTTTCCAAGCCGTTGAACAATATCCCTATGACGTACCGCGACAAGGAGTATTGGCAAGCGCTAATCAGGGAATCATCAGACTCCTGCCTGGACAGAATTTCGAGCAAGCGCTGGAAGAACTATCCGGTTTTTCCCATATCTGGGTTCTTTTTTGGTTCCACTTAAAGCAAGGATGGCGTCCCAAGGTCCGTCCGCCGCGACACGTCGCCCGCAAAGTCGGAGTTTTCGCCAGCCGCTCGCCATACCGCCCCAATCCGCTCGGCTTCAGCGTGCTGACCTTGAAAAACATCAACGGCTTGGAGATCACAATCGAAAACTATGACCTCCTGGACGGCACGCCAATCCTTGATCTCAAGCCATACCTCCCTTATGCCGATTCATTTCCCGAGGCCACAGCTGGCTGGACCAGTGAGAGCCCCGCAGAAGACTTCGAGGTGCGATTCAGCCCTCTGGCTGAGCAACAACTGCAGTGGCTGTCAGCCCAAGGCCTGACCTGCTTGAGAGCATTCCTGCAGGACCACCTGTCGAGCGAACCAGAGAATCCGGCTCGCCATCGCCTGATTTACCAGCATTGCCAGACTGCCCTGGCTTACCGCACCTGGCGGGCATTCTTCACGGTCAGTGGGCAAACTGTCCAAGTACAGTCGATCGTCTCGGGCTATTCCTG
>CAZUCG010000303.1:0-4266 GCA_964619145.1 uncultured Lentisphaeraceae bacterium
GTAAATGACGTTCCCTGTCGCATCCGCTAAAACACGGCTTTTGCGAAAAATGCAACGCTCATTTTAGAAAATTTCCAAAAAATCATTAAAATCTGGGTAATCGGTGGAAAAAGCAATCCATACTACCTTTTGGGATGGGGTCTAGACTAGCCTTTTGCCGTCGCGGGCAGAACACTTAGTCCAACAGCAGGAAGCACTCTGAGCTGACTGGGTGTTAGGCTAGCCATTTGGGAAAATTCTTCGAATCTCGCTCTGTAAAGTGGTGTAAATCATCACGAATCTGATTTTCTCAAGGTAATTCCTCTGAGAATTTCAGCAGCAAGAGTTGCAAAAAGTGTACTCTGCATTAGAGTATTTCTCGATCAGGAACCAGGGTTCAGAATTGACTGCCGGTTATGCGTTGACAAAACAAGTCTGCCGGATTGGCCTGTGCCGGCACCGGTAACACCACACCATTAAAAGGAAGGATCTGACTATGGAGATGCATCTTGCCGTAGATAATGTCTGTGCTTGGCCAAATATAAAAAGGTTGCCCAATGGCGAGGTAATAGCGGTCATCTTCAATCAACCCTGCCATCTCCTGTGGGAGGGGACAATAGAATGTCAGGTCAGTTCTGACAGCGCTCGGACTTGGCAATTGCGCAGTTGCCCGGTCATCAATGCACCCGGGACGAATCGCGGCAATGTTGCGGTTGGGCTTAATAATAAAAACGAAATAGTAGTGCTATGCGGTGGCTGGGATAAGGCAGCTCCGGCTCCTGATAAGAATATCCAAGGCAACATTAGCGATGATAGAATAAAATACCAAATGAAGGAAAAGAATGTCCTGCTGCCGGTTTGTTCTGTCTCGAAAGATAATGGCCGCACTTGGCAGACCAATGACATCAGCGTGCTGGATTCGGATATTGTCACCGGATGGGTCCCTTTCGGCGATATTATACTGCTCGATAACGGCAATCTTGCCTGCTCGATGTATGCTGTCGGCAGGGCTGCCGAGGGGCATAAACAACTAGGAGCATTTTTTTGCCAGAGCGAAGATAATGGCACTACCTGGAAATGCTTGGCGAGCATCGCAAAAGACGGCAATGAGACTGCGATGATTAAACTGCCAAATGGCAAAATCTTAGCCGCGGTGCGGAAACAGCATCTTGATTTATACGAATCAACGGATGACGGCCGGCACTGGCGTTTTGTCCAGCCACTTACTGCCAAGGCGATGTATCCAGCCAGTTTTACTCTCTTGGACGATGGGCACTTGCTGCTTACTTACGGGATACGACACAGAGGGTTGTTTGGTGTCGGAGCAATGACGATGCATCTGCAATCGGAAACCTGGAATACACCGATGCTGATTGCCAATTTCGGCGATGCGTACGATGGTGGCTATCCGTCTAGTGTCCAGCTTGATAATGGCGAGATTGTGACTGCGTATTATTGCAGCCCGACTCAGACCCAAAAACATTACCATCTGGGAGTGGTGATTTGGCGCTGGAAAGAATTCTCCAAGACCCATAATATGGGCTCATAATTAAGAAGGAAAATATGATCAAGCGGCATTTTTATTTTGCCTTAGCTTGGCTGGCGATGACTTTAGGAATTCTGGGGATATTTTTGCCTATTTTGCCAACTACGCCTTTTTTATTATTGGCGGCGTTTGCTTTTGGCAAGAGTTCGCCTCGTTTTTACCGCTGGCTGACTAAAAATGAGTATTTGAATTCCTATCTTGAGAACTACCGTAGCGGCTGCGGCGTGCCCGCCAAGATTATCTGGCGCAGCTTGGCTTTCCTCTGGGCAGTACTGCTGCTTTCTGCCTGGTTTTTTTATGACTACCGCTACAGCTTGCTCTTGTTTTTGGTTGGGACAGGTGTGTCTATTCACTTGCTGTGTCTGAAACGCTCTGTCCGACAAATACGGCGTTTTACTTTAATCGAGCTGCTGGTCTCAATGGGAATTATCGCAGTGCTTGCGTCTCTGCTTTTACCCGCTTTGAACCGGGCCCGGGACCTGGCCAGAAACTCGGTTTGTCTGAATAACTTACGCCAGATCGGTGTCGGCCTCGATCTTTATGTCGATGACTATGCCGGCTATATTCCGAATATCAATGGCCAGTATATGGGCCGCAGTATCCCGGTGGCACGCGTCAAGATGGGGCCAAGAGCAGTAGATTTCGCATTAGGGCGTCTGATCAGCAATTACCAGTTGCCGGCGAAGGTCTTTGGCTGTCCGTTGAGTTGGAGCCGTCTTCCTGAGGATGTCGCCCAAGCCTGGCAGTCTGGCGAGACGGTCCAGACTGCCTATATCTATCGCGAGACAGATGCAGATTTCCAGCCTTTGAAAAGCAGCAATCGCAACAGCGACAAAGCCCTGCTGATGGATTTTGTCTGCATCTCGAGCAACGGCCCGTCAATCATCCCGCATTCTTTCCAGTCAGTGAATATCCTTTATCAGGATGGGCACGTTTCTACGCGGAAGAATACGCCTGCAGTAGGCGAGTGCTTCACCACCTTCTCTAACGCCACCGGCCACAGCAGTTTACTGTCGCCAGAATGTGGCCATATCTGGCAGCACGCCGATCGGTAAAAGTCTTTCTCTAGAGTATTCTTGCTTGCCCGAGCCTTTTGGTTGAAATGACAGGCCGGGAACAAAAAAAAGCCCGGAATGCAGTGGCAATTCCGGGCTGAATGGTTAAAAATCAGTGATTATTTACATTTAATGCCCATCGCCTTGGCGACGCCACGACCGTATTCTGGGTCGGCCTTGCTGCAATTGGCGATATGGCGCTTTTTGATTTCTATTGGCACGCCATTCATTTGCCGGGCGGTATTAGCAAACAGACGCTCCTGCTGCTCAGGGCTCATCTTCCGGAAGCGTATTCCCGGTTGAGTAAAATAATCGTCGTCATCCTCACGGAAATTCCAGGAGTCGCCATCGCCATCGACTGGCGTCTGCGGTGGCCGATAGGACGGCTGTTCCTGCCAGGCGCCGAAGCTGTTGGGTTCGTAGCTGATTTTGCTGCCGTAATTGCCATCGACACGCATCATACCATCGCGGGAATACCCGGTCACTGGACACCGAGCCTTATTGACAGGAATCAGGTGATGGTTTACCCCGAGGCGGTAGCGCTGGGCGTCGCCATAACCGAACAGCCGCGCCTGCAGCATCTTATCCGGTGAAAAACCGATGCCAGGAACAACGTTGGCGGGATTGAAAGCCGCTTGTTCGACCTCAGCGAAATAATTCTCAGGATTGCGATTCAGCTCCATCACGCCGACCTCGATCAGCGGATAGTCATCGGTGTCCCAATCCTTGGTCAAATCAAAAGGATTGTAGGGTAATTTTTTTGCCTGTGCTTCGGTCATCAGCTGGAAGCAGAATTTCCAGCGTGGGAAATCGCCTGCCTCGATATGCTCATAGAGGTCGCGTTGATGGCTGTCACGGTCTTTGCCGACCAGTTTTTCCGCCTCTTCATCGGTCAGATGTTTGAGCGGTTGCTGACAGACCCAGTGGAATTTCACCCACAGACGGTTATTTTTTTTGTCATAAAGACTAAAGGTATGGCTGCCGAAACCGTGCATATTGCGATATGAGGCCGGAATGCCGTCGTCGCTCATCGTAATCGTGACTTGATTCAGTGCTTCCGGCAAGCTGGTCCAGAAGTCCCAGTTACTGGTTGGCGAATGCAAGTTCGTGCGCTGGTCTTTTTTGACCACGTGGTTTAAGTCGGAAAAATGCTGCCCGTCTCGCAGGAAGAAGACCGGGGTGTTATTGCCGACCAAGTCCCAGTTGCCTTCCTCAGTATAGAATTTTACCGCGAAGCCTCTGATATCTCGCTCGGCATCCGCCGCGCCGCGAAAACCGGCAACGGTGGAGAAGCGTGCGAAGACTTCGGTTTTCTGACCGACTTTAGCAAAAAGTTTTGCTCTGGTATATTTAGTGACATCGTTGGTGACCGTGAAAGTCCCATAGGCGCCAGAACCCTTGGCGTGCATCCGCCGTTCCGGGATGACTTCACGATTGAAATTGGCCAGTTTTTCCAGCAGCCAGACATCTTCCATCAGGACCGGACCACGCGGACCAGCCGTGCGCGAATTTTGATTGTCTGGAACGGGCGCGCCGAAATTCGTGGTCAATTTGTCTTTTTTCATTTTCTACCCTTTCATTGTTGTTTGAGCATAGATTCGTAGCCTACAATAACCTTAACAGAGGTTTGTTTTAGCCGACTCCGCATTTCGTCTCAGCAGAACAGAACTAGAGCTGAGGGCAAAA
>CAZUCG010000304.1:0-4246 GCA_964619145.1 uncultured Lentisphaeraceae bacterium
CCTACTGGTAAGGCAATTTTTTCCCCACGAAGTAGCCCAGACTCGCAGGGCAATTTTCGTATCTCAAATGGAGCCGTAATTGCGATGATGCCAACAAGACAGTAATTGTACAAAGGAGTTGCTATGTCAGGACACAACAAGTGGTCGTCAATTAAGCACAAAAAAGGTGCCGCCGACGCCAAGCGGGGAAAAATTTTTTCTCGCGTAGCCAAAGAAATCATTATGGCCGCCAAGGAAAGTGGTGGCGATGTCACCTTGAATGCCCGCCTGCGTTCGGCCATTGCAGCTGCCAAAGCTGCCAATATGCCGAACGACAACATCGATCGGGCCATCAAAAAAGGCACTGGCGAAGCTGGCGGCGCAGTTATGGAAGTCCTGAGTTACGAGGGTTATGCCGCTGGCGGAGTGGCAGTGATCGTGAATTGCTTGTCTGACAACCGAAACCGCACTGCCGCAGATATCCGCTCCTTCTTTAATAAATATAACTGTACAATGGCTGGAACTGGAGCCGTGTCCTGGAAATTCCACCGCAAGGCGCGCTTCCTCATCGAAGGCGAAGATGCTAACGAAGAGAAGCTTTTTGAATTGCTGCTCGACGGCGGTGCCGATGTCGAGGACATCTCGGTATATGAAGATGAAGCCGAGGTATTGGCACCACCCGAGGCATTCGGAGCAATCTTGAGCATCCTGGAAAAAGCCGGCATTACCGCCACTGAATCAAGCATCGCCTTGATCCCGGAAAATACCACTGAAATCAAAGATGCCGGTACCGCCCGGAGTGTCCAGAAATTCATTGATATCTTGGAAGATTACGATGACGCTCAGGAAGTCTTTACCGATATGGCCGTCTCTGACGAAGTCGCCCAAGAACTCGAAAACGAAGACTGAGAACCGTCCTTCCAGCCGCTTGTAGAAACCGGCTTGTTTGCGCTAAACAGCGGAAATTTCCTAAAGGAACACCCAACGGAGGTCTGAAATGGCAGAAAAATTTAATGGTTTGGGGATGTCGATGGGGAACCTGGCACGGTTGTCGAATGCTCAAAGCCGCTCAATTTCTGGTGAGAATCGCAGTGGTGGCAAAGGCGCAGGCGCTAAGGCCCCGGCAGCCCCTGATGGGCCTGCTCGCGAACTTGGCCAAGGTTGGAAATGTCACGCCCACGATAGCATTGCCCCAGGAGAAGTCTTTTCGCTGGCTGATATCGATGGCCCTGGCGCGATCCAAAGCATTTGGCTGACTGGCAGCATCTCGCGAGCTTTAATTCTGCGCATCTACTGGGAGAACCAGGACGCGCCTTCTGTCGAATGCCCAGTCGCGGATTTTTTTGCTGTGCCTTGGCTCGATGTCGGACAGAAGACGACTCTTGAACAGGCCTACCCTAGAGTGAACTCATTGCCGGTTTCTGTGAACCCCAAAAGTGGATTGAATTGTTTTTGGGAAATGCCGTTCCGTAAACATTGTCGGATAACTCTGGAAAACCGCGATCCCGATAGTGCGGCCACCCTATATTTCCAAATCAATTACACTCTAACTGCTGTGCCTGATGATGTGGCACTTTTTCACGCCCAGTTCCGGCGTTGCAACCCCCTGCCCTACAAGACTCCTTATACCATCGTCGATGGCATCAGCGGTCAAGGTCACTACGTAGGCACTGTCCTCGGGGTCGGTCTCAACAACAACGGCTGGTGGGGTGAAGGCGAAGTCAAATTCTATCTTGATGGCGACCAAGCTTACCCGACCATCTGCGGCACCGGCACCGAAGATTACTTCGGCGGCTCTTATAATTGGGATGTTAACGGCTACCAAATCTATTCCACGCCATTTTTGGGTCACCACCAAGTCCTCCGCCCAGATGGCTTGTATAACTCCCAACAGCGTCACGCGATGTACCGCTGGCATATTATGGACCCAGTGCGTTTTCAACAGGATCTAAAAGTCACCATCCAGATGCTGGGCTGGCGGCGCGGGCAGCCTAGCCGGCGTTTCTTGCCTGAGCAGCCTGATATCTGCTCAACGGCCTTTTGGTACCAGACCCTCCCCAGCGCAACTTTTCCACAGCTACCTGACCGGGATTATCTGGAAATAATTTAACTCTCCCGGTGATGAAAGGAACGACACTCTGTTTACCGATTATTATCAATCTTTGGCTCAAAAGGTCCATCCCCACATCACCAGCGAGCTGTCTGAATTGGCCAAAATTCTGCCTCCGCATTTACAAGCAGTAAGCGCGAGTTACCTGAATAAGCCAGGAAAAAACCTGCGCCCGGTGTTGCTGCTACTTGCTTGCGAAGCTTTGGGCGGAGAAGTGGAAATCGCCTTGCCCGCAGCAGCAGCAGTGGAAATCTTCCATACCTGGACATTGTTGCACGATGATGTCATTGATCACGATACCCTGCGGCGAGGACAAGAGACTGCCCATATTCGTGGCCAACGCCTGGGGCGAGAAGGGTGGCAGCTTGAGCACAGCAGAGCCGCAGATTATGGACAAGCTTTAGCTATCCTGGCCGGCGACATCTTGCAGGGTGCCGTGATTCACCTGTTCACCCGCTTAAGCGGCGTTCCCTCGGCACTAAAGATCGCCCTGCTGGAGAGGCTTTCCGGGAAACTGAACCCAGAATTGTTGGCGGGCGAACAACGCGATGTTGAGTTATCCTACCGGCCACTGGCTGAAATCCACGAAACCGAAATACTGGAAATGATGCGCTTGAAAACTGGCGTCCTGCCGGCTTTTTGCGCCGAAACCGGCGCCGCCATCGGTGCACAGTGCCCACCCCAGGATTGCCCGGCAGCACAAAAACTCGCGGCCTTCGCAGAGGCCTGCGGCATCGCGTTCCAGTTGCAGGATGACATCCTGGGCATCATGGGAGATGAAAAATACCTTGGCAAAAATATCGCTTCTGACCTCAGAGAAGGGAAACGCACGCTGATAATTTTGCGTACTCTAGAGAAATGCACTGTCGCAGAACGTGCATTTCTGGAGCAGACCCTAGGCAATCGTCAGGCTTCAGAAAGCGACTGGGCACAACTAAGCCAGTTGATTCAACAGCACGGCGCTTTGACTACAACCGCCGACCTGGCCGAAAAATACCTCCAGCAGGCAATCGCTCATCTGGAGGACGCTTTGCCGCCCTCAGCTGCACGTGATAACTTGCGCTCCTGGGCCGGCCTGATGACTAAACGCATAGTCTGAGAATAAGCCAATCGCCAGAACTAAGACTCGTCCCAAAAGACAAGTTTGTTTTTAACCGCGAAACACTTTACAGCTGCCCGTTCTGTTGGCGGTCGTTTGCGACCGACGGGGACGGGAATAGACCCGGAAGCTCAGTTTACTTCACAGCTGCCGTTCTGTTGGCGGTCGTTTGCGACCGCCGGGGACGAGAATAGCCCCGAAGTCGGAAACTCTAACTACAATCACCCACTGCCTTCGCTCAAATGTGCAGGCAGTGTTTTTTTGTCGCTAAAACTTCCAGATGACTTTATTCCTGGGTACGGAGCTTGGGGTCCAGGGCATCGCGGACAGCATCACCAAAGACATTGGCAGGTAAAACCAGCCCGATCATAAAAATAAAAGCGGCCAGCAGCTTCCACCAGATAACTGGGTCGCGGGTCAATTCCGTGCGGGCATCATTGATCATCACCCCCCACGACATCGTGTCAGCACCGACACCGATGCCCAGATAGGTCAAGGCAGCCTCCGCCAAGACTTCGCTGGAAAAACGCAATGTCGCGGTGATCAGAATCAGATGCAAGACATTGGGGACGATATGACGGAGGATTATCCGCCAGGATGGCGTCCCCAGGACTATTGCAGCCTGGACGAATTCCGCTTCTCGCAAGCGCATCGTCTCGCCTCGTAATAGTCGGCAGAGGTAGGTCCAAGAGGCAATGCCCATCGCCAGGCAGAGTTGTGGCAGCCCCTGCCCAAAGATAATCATAAATGCAGCGATGAACAGCACCGTCGGGATGGAGCTCAAGACGGTATATAAGTATTGTATGCAGTCATCCAGGAAACCGCCGTAGTAACCGGCAAATATACCGAAGAACATCGCGAAAGGCACCGCCAGCAAAGTCGTCAGCAGGCCAATTATCATCCCCGTCCTGATGCTCTTCAGTGACTGATAGAGGACATCAATGCCGATGCGATCAGTCCCCAGCAAATGGCTGCCCGGATACTGCAACGACGGTTTAACTCGCTGGCTCACACCCGTGGACGAGACTTGTGTCTCACTAGTGAATTGCACGCTCGCC
>CAZUCG010000305.1:0-4226 GCA_964619145.1 uncultured Lentisphaeraceae bacterium
AAGGACAAACATTCATCGTTCGGTAATCAACGCCAGTGACTGATTGTTCGATTACGGAAAAACCGCGGCCGGGAGCGCAATCGGGCTGGTTTTTGATTAGCGTATTTTCGTTGAAGCAGTATGTTATATATTTTACCGTCTTTTGACGACTAATCAGGTAATAGATAAGGACATTGTGATGGAAGAACTATCGACGACGGATTTTATGGCCAAGGTGGTCGCGCTGTGCAAACGCCGAGGGATTATTTTTCAGAGCTCGGATATCTACGGCGGCATCAGCGGCTTTTGGGATTACGGCCCCAACGGCGTGCCGCTACGGCGGGCGGTTGAACAGGCCTGGTGGAAGTATATGGTCGAAGACCGCGATAACGTCGAGGGACTCGATGCCACTATTATTTGCCACCCAGAAATATGGCGGGCCTCCGGACATATCGAGCAGTTCTCCGATACTATGACCGACTGCCTGGATTGCAAAAAACGCTACCGGGTGGACCAGCTGGAACAGCAGGGCGTCTGCCCGAGCTGCGGCTCGACCCGCCTGACCGAACCGCGGGAATTTAATTTGATGATGAAGACCTACGTGGGGCCGGTGTTCGATGACGAACACGCAGCCTACCTCAGGGCAGAGACTTGCCAGCCAATCTTTGTCAATTTCAATAACGTCCGTATCGCCACCCGACAGAAGCTGCCCTTCGGTATCGCCCAGACCGGGAAGGCATTCCGAAATGAAATTAACCCCCGCTTCTTTACTTTCCGCAGCCGGGAGTTTATGCAGATGGAGATGGAATTCTTCTGCCGAGAGGAAGAATCGATGGAATGGTTCGAGTACTGGCGACAAGAACGCTGGAATTTCTATACCCAAATCATCGGCATCCCAGAAAATAAATTGCGCTTGCACTGGCACGAGAAATTGGCGCATTACGCTAAGGCCGCCGTGGACATCGAATACGAATTCCCATTCGGCTGGAATGAACTCGAAGGTATCCACCATCGCGGTACTTGGGATATGTCGCGCCATTGCGAATTCTCACGCCAGGAACAAGATTGCAAGGTCTTTGATCAGGATAGCAAAGAGTCATTCTTCCCGACCGTGGTGGAGACATCCTGCGGCTTGGACCGCATCTGCCTGATGCTGCTCTGCAATGGCTACGACGAGGACACAGCCGATACTAAGAGGGCCGATAAGGACGAGGACGTCCGAGTGGTCCTGCATCTGCCGGCGCGCTTCGCACCCGTGCAAGTGGCAGTTCTGCCGCTGAGTAAGAAGCTGGAGGAGCAGGCGACTGCCGTGCGTAAGGCCCTGCGCCAGAATTACCGCACTGCCTACGACGACGGTGGCAGTATCGGTAAACGCTACCGCCGCCAGGACGAGATCGGCACACCGTTCTGCGTGACCTTCGACTTCGAGAGCTTGGAAGACCAAGCAGTGACCGTTCGAGACCGCGATACTATGCTCCAAGAGCGGATCGCCATCAGCGAATTGTCAGCCTACTTGGCCAGTAGAATTTGAACCGGCAATCGCCAGTATTGCCATAAACGCATTAGGTAAACTGTTATGAAACGAAACCATCTGCCTTTGCTGCTCTTTGTCGCACTGCTTCTTGGCAACCTGCTGCTTGGCTTCCGAGTCCATAGTGCCGAGGTTAAGGCCCAGGGCGCGGAGGATATGCTGGGAAACATCGATATGATGATGGAAGTGCTGCAGCTCATCCGGAAAAATTATATCGATGCTGACAAGGTCAAGACTAACGAAATGCTCCAGGGCGCTATCGCCGGTATGGTGATGAGCCTGGACCCGTACAGCCACTTCCTGCCACCAGCCGAAATGCAGGATTTGATGGAGGAAACCGAGGGCGAGTTCGGTGGCGTGGGCATCTCAGTTAGTTTCAAAGATGGCCAGCTGGTCGTTATTACCACTATTGATGGCACACCGGCCCACAAGGCCGGCATCCTCTCTGGCGATATCATCGTAGCAGTCGATAATAAACGAATTGCTAACTTGAGCCTGGATCAGACGGTGAAGTTGTTGCGTGGACCTACTGGCAGCAAGGTCGTGGTGATGATCCGCCGGCCCGGCCTGGATGAAGAACTGCGCCTGGAACTGGTCCGAGCGATGATTCCGCTGGAAAGCGTGCTCGGAGTCAAGGTCTTGCCAGATAGCAATATCGGCTATCTGCGCCTGACCCAGTTTATGGAGCCCACAGCAGCAGAGATGGAGAAGGCATTGCGGAAACTCGAGGCCGAGAATGTCACCGGCTTAGTGGTTGACTTACGCGATAACCCAGGCGGACTGCTCGGTTCAGCTGTTGATATCTGTAGCTATTTCTTGCCACCCGGGCAGGTGGTCGTCTCGGTGGAAGGCCGTGATACCGGCCAGAATTACCAAGAGAAGAGCCGTGACGGCTATAAGTTCCCTAAGAAATGCCCGCTGGTGCTGTTGATCAATGGCGGCAGCGCCAGCGCGGCCGAAATTACTGCTGGCTGCCTGCGTGACCTGAATCGCGCAATTTTGTTGGGCGAGAAGACCTTCGGCAAAGGCTCGGTCCAAAATGTACATCAGCTGTCTCAAGGCTTTGCCTTGAAATTGACGATTGCGAAGTACTTCACCCCGAGCCGGCGGGTAATTCATAACCAGGGCATCGAGCCCGATATCAAAGTCGTTATGACCCCGGCCGATTATCTGCAGCTGCTTCAGACCCCGACCGCAGAGCGCTTCTCTATTGACCCGCAGCTGCAGCGAGCGGTAGAAGTGCTGAAGAGCTTTTCTGTCTATGAGCAAATCCGCAAAGGCAAAGTCAAGGCCGAGGCGCTTCAGCCGTCGGCGGAGACTGATTCGAATAACCCATCAGTAGAAAGGAACTGAACTATGATAAGAGTAGCAATAGTAGGTGCAGCCGGTAGAATGGGCCGGATGCTGGTCGCACAAGTCTTGCGAGACCCGGAATTGACCTTGAGCGGAGCCTTGGAAAGCCCGGCTTGTACCCTGCTCGGACAAGATGCCGGCATCGTCGCCGGCGAAGCCGCCTGCGGCCTGAAAATCTGCTCCGACAGCGCAACCGTGCTCGCCCAGAGTGACGCAGCTATCGATTTCACGTGCCCAGAAGCGACCCTGGCTTTTGCCGCCCTGGCAGCCGCGCAAGGCGTCACCCTGACCATCGGTACAACCGGTATGAGTATGGAGAATAAAAGCTACCTGCGAGATTTGAGCAAGCACGGAGCACGTATCGTCTGCACGCCCAATATGAGCGTCGGCGTGAATGTGCTGTTCGCCTTGTGCGCCCAAGTCGCACCGCTGTTGGGCGATGACTACGATCTCGAAGTGGTGGAGATGCACCATAACCAGAAAAAAGACGCGCCCTCAGGTACTGCCGAACGACTGGGCGAAATCTTGGCTACCGCCCGGGGACTAGATTACGCCGACGATACTCGACACGGCCGGGTCGGGCTGATCGGACCGCGCACAAAACGGGAAATCGGTATGCACTCGCTGCGCGGCGGTGACGTGGTTGGTGACCATACCGTGATCTTCGCTAGCGCAGGCGAACGCCTGGAGCTGTCGCATAAGGCCTCCAGCCGAGAGACTTTTGCCAAAGGCGCCCTCCGGGCCGTTAAATTCCTGGCCCAGGCCGCTCCGGGCTTCTATGATATGCAGAACGTCCTCGGACTCGAAGACCTGGCCGCCCTAGACTAAAATAACCCGCCGCCGAGTCGGAGCAAAAGAAAAAGGGCTACTCGGCCTGGGTGCAGTTTCTCATTCGTCCCATTCGTCCCAAACACCTTTAAGAAACACACCCACTTCAAGTACAGATTATTGCCTTGCAGCCTGTATTCTTTTTGGAACTGCACCCAGGTCTATTGTCAACGCCAGCCTAGCCCACCCCAATTCTCCTTCTTTTTTCGTGTTTTTTGCAGTTTTCGCGGTTAAAATTATTTTTCGTGTTTGCGGTTTTACCCCGCTGTTCAGGCATTCACCACGTTAATAGGCTGGCCTTGCAAATACGCCTGCACGTTAGCGAAGGTGATCTCCATCAACCGGCGGCGGGCACCCAGGCCGGCCCAGGCGACGTGTGGGCTGATGTGGCAATTGCGGGCCTGCAAGAGCGGATTGCTGGTTGGTGGCGGTTCGGCGGAGAGGACATCCAGGGCGGCGGCAGAGAGCCTGCCGCCATTCAGCGCCTGTGCCAGTGCCTCTTCGTCAACCAGTCCGCCGCGAGCAGTATTGATCA
>CAZUCG010000306.1:0-4223 GCA_964619145.1 uncultured Lentisphaeraceae bacterium
TGTCTCTAAAAACAGCAGATCACTCTTGCGAGCTACCTCACGGGGATAACAGTCACCGCCCAAAAATGGGTCATTGAGCGGCTGAATTAGCAACGCGGGCACGCTGAGCTGGTCCAGCCAGCGACAGGCGCTGGCAGTGGTCCAGTAATCCATCGCATTGCGAAAGCCCATCAGAGGAGCGGTAAAGGTGTTGTCAAAATCAGAGAAAGTCTTGATCTGAGGCAGTTTCTCAATGTCAAGGTGCTCCGGAAATTGTTGCTTCTTGGCTATTAACATCCTCTCGAGCTTTTTCAGGAAGTACTTGCTGTAGAATGAACCGATAGGAGATTCCAGCAATGCATTGCAGACCGGGATGTCGATGGTGCCGCAAATGGCAACCCCAGCCGCTACTGCTGACGGCAAAGAAGAAGCCTCACGCCCTAAATACAGCAGGCAGAGGTTGGCACCCATACTGTAACCGGCCAAGTACACACGACGGTAACCACCAGTCCGGATCGCGTGGCGAGTGACCCAATCAAGCTCGTTTGTGGAATTGCTGGTGGTTATTTTTAATAGCCGGTTCGGACAATGACCTGTGCCGCGAAAATTCCAAGCCAGGCAGTCGACGCCTAAAGACAGAAAGCTCTTGGCCAGACTTAACACATAATGCCGGTAGGTGTGACCACAAAGGCCGTGGCTGATGATCAGTAAATCCTCAGTGGGACGGCCGCAACGAGCCCAGTCCAGATAGAGAAAATCGTCGTCAGGAGTGGAAAAGCACTCGCGCTCATAAGCTAAAAATTCTTCCTTGCGAAAAAAACTAGGAATGACCGTCTGTAAATGAGCGTTGCTGCAGAACCACGGTGCACGGTAACTGGATTCTTCAATTAAAGGCATAGTATTCTGGTGTTAAATGGATTAGCGCCTCTTTAGTAAAATGCTGCGGTTGGCAGGATGCGAGAGATACTTCTCCAAACTTTGTAAACGGGGATAGTCCTCGAGAGTAAATACTTCCGGCGCTAATTGCGCCTCCAGACGAAAACGCAATACACCATCGCTGTCAGTCTTTTGCCGACTGATCTTGACCCAGCCGTCTTTCGATGGAGATTTCCACCTGAAGTTTTCTGGACAGAGGACCATATCACGATAATCACTCGGCAAGCGGATGCTGATTTCTATTTCCCGTCGCTGGACAGACGACAAGTAGTACGGCTCGGTGCGCTCAGTGCCCCAGAGGCGAAGCAGATCGAACAAGCTGACGGGTAATTCGAAGTAGCAAAAATCACCCTCCAGAGTGGCAAAATCCTGCACCACTGCGGTGTAACGCTCAACACCAGGATAACTGACGAAATCTGTGCTTAAGTCGCTGCCCGATTCGGCCGATTGCGATAACTTGGAAAGCAGGGTCTGGTAATGCCGTTTGCGCTCCTCTGGCGGCATCTCAGAGTAGTACTTGTTTTGCCTCGCGAAGTCTTGGCCAAAAAAGAGATTGTTCGTCGTGATTTGAGCGGCACCAGCTGGCATCATATTCAAGATCACTACCTGACGGGTCAGGCTGCGGGCCTCCGCTGATAAGTCAAGACGGAAAAATTTGCCGTTGCGTAACAGCATCGCCGGGCAACCATCGTAGCTGCTGCTGCCCAGCCGAGCATACTGGTCTAAGTCATTGAACCAAACGTAGCCAGAAGAAGTCTTCACCCGAACCAATACCGCCGAAAAATAATCCGTGTCAGCGTGCCGTAAGAAGAATTTCTGCAGTTGCGGGTCTTGCGGCGACGAAGCAACCAGCACGAATTCTGGGCTGTAGTCAAGCTCTTGCAAGATGCTATAGTACAGCGCCGCGCGGTCGGCAGAGTGGCCGTATCCCTCGAGCCAAGTAGTGCTGGCAGGGGACATACAGTACCAGGGCAGGGCGGTAAAACTTGGACCCGCCTGACGAACCGCGCGCTCGACGTGATTGCGCACCGCCAATAGACGTTTTTCAGCCGGCTGTTCTCGGATGCTCTGTACTAGTAAGCGCGTGTCCTTGCCGCCTTGGGCGGCGAAGGATAAGGCGTTACCCAACTGCTCGCGGTAATCTTCCCAGCCGCCGACATTAGCTGCCAGCGTGGGCAAAAAAGCATAGCCCGGCGGCAAATCTCGCTCGCGAGATAAGGCCGCCTGCCGCTCGCAAGACCAGACGTAGATTTTGCGGTCGCCTGATTCACTAGACTCGAATTTGATGGTCTCGCCATTCGTCCGATCCCGGTATTTCAAGAAGCCATCCTGATAAATCTTCCAGTCCAGCTTTAAGTTGCTCGGTACGCTGATCCGCAACTGGCGTTTTTCTAGTGGGTCGAAGCCTTGGAAGGCCAGTTGGATGTTAAAGAATGGATAGGCCCGGCAGGTCTTACGATACTGGTACTCAATGACACTGCCTAGCTTGACACCAGGCAGGCTGACGACTAAAGTCTTGGCGCCGGGATAACGCGGAGCAGATGCGACCCAACCGGCATCCATTAAATTCTTTTCTTCAGTACTGACTTTTTGCACTTGCTCGCCATTGCGGACGCTGGCGCTGTCTAGACTAATGTCTTCCCAAGCGGGGTTGTAATCAAATTTTAGCTCGGAGTTGTTCTTTAAACCATTGTAGGTCAGAATTTTTTTCTTGACCTTACGTACTAGCGTCCAATTCTGAGCATCGTCAAGCTCGTAATCCCACTCATCAGAAAATACAATGGCATCGGCCGCTTCCTGTAGCTCGGTACGACTTTGCGGCGGTAACGGAGCCGAGGTATCGGAACGGCGGGCAAAAATCGCCCGCTTGCGGTTGTTGGCCTCAATGCTGCGCAGAACTTGCTTGAGCTCAAGGTATTGAGCAGGAGAGAATTCAACCGCCTTTAAAGAGAATTCGTTGCTGAAAGAAAGTGTGCTACCGAGAAATTTAAGCTGGCGCTGCCAGTGCAGACAGTCGTTGTCAAGCTCGCTGAATTTTGGCAGCGACAAGACCTCGCCCCATTCTGGAGCCAGCTCGTACTTCCCTTCTTCAATCACGCCACAAGCAATCTGGGTCTTGAAGGGGAAACGCCGTTTTTCTAGCCCGGCTTGTTCCAAGGCGAAGTTGACATAGCCGATCACAGCTGAGAGTTGCGGCAGACGCAGCATCGCCGTGTCGGCATTTTTGATTAGGATATCCGTGGCCTCAAAGAGTAGATTTAATTCCAGAGGCGTGGCAGTGTCCTGCAAATCCTCTGGTAGTATCTCCAGACTGCGTAATTTGGCCCCCGGGACTAAGTTCTTCAGCACGGTCGCGAAGAATAACTCGCGCTGCTGCGGAGTCCGCCGCAATAACATACTGCGGTAGGCATTGTCGTTGATCCCCTGTAACAAAATCTGGCTAGAGCAAGTGAAATCGCCATTCTCGGCAATCTTGCCGCTCGTTTTGATCCGGGCGAGGTTGTCAGTATACGCTGACCAAGGCGAGGTCTGCAAACCCTGCCCGTCTGGATGCGCCACCAGGTAACTCATATCTGCCAAGTAAGAGGGGAAGAGCTCTTTGGTGTTCTCATCCGTGGAATCCATCAAGATGTATTCACCATCAGGCTTGCGCACCGCGGTCAGAGCGTGGTTGAAAAAAGGCTGCGGGACCTCCCGGTCTTTCTTAGGACCGACGTAAAAAAGCACCGGATAAGCCTCCAGACCAGCCTCCCGCAATAACGCGGTCAGCAGCGCGGCCTTGTCACGGCAGACGCCGTGCCGATTCTCGAAGGTCAGGCGCACATCGTGTGGCTCATAACCGGGCGCCTCCTTTTCTAAAGTCAGGCCCATATAGCGGATTTCCTGTGAGACAAAGCGGAAGATGGCTTGGATTTTCTCCGCTCGCTCGCTCTTACCTTCTATCAATTCCGCCACTTTGGCCTTCATATCAGCCGTGAGCTGCAAGCGTGGCTCGCAGAGCTGCCAGTACCACTTGGAGATGTCCTCCCAAGCCGGCACAGTGCTCACCAGTAAGCGCTGCACTACGGTATGTAATGCCGGCATCGCCGGTTCGCTAAATGCTTGCGGGACATCTTTGACCGTCCATTGGTAAAGCACCCGACCATCTGCCAGAGTCTGTTCTTTTTTACTCACCGTCCCCGGGACCTCGGCTTTTAAGACGATACTGCGCAACGGCAGTTCTACCGGCGCATTGACTTCATAACGCGCCTGACGGATAGGACTGGTGTATTCCAGTACTTGAAAATCGCTGAAGGTATTAGGCACCC
>CAZUCG010000307.1:0-4220 GCA_964619145.1 uncultured Lentisphaeraceae bacterium
GCTGATGAGGAGTAACTGCCGAGAGGTAGCATTATGAATAAGTTGCTTCCTGTACATAAAGTAGTTCTGGTAATATGCTTGATACTGCTCGCATTGCAAGCCGGACTGTATCTCGGCTTGCAGCGCCCACGTCGACAAGCAGTCGAAACAGCCGAAAAAGAACTGCAGCGGCTGCAAGGACGACTTTCTGGAAAAGCCTGGCCCCGCGATGGCGATGCATTGCGGAGGATTTTAGCGGGAATGCGCCAGACGCTTAAGGGCAGTGAGACGCGGCCAGGCCTACATCAGCAGGCCGATCAGCTCCTGGGACGCGCCAGCCGGATGTATGAAGCAAAAATTTTCGAGCAATACGGCAGCAAAAACGACTTCATCAATAGCGTATCTCGCCTTGATTATCAGGAAGAGTACAATCGGTTGGTACTGGAGTTGAAAAAGCAGGGCATTAACTTGTCGGCCGAAAAATTTAATCTCGCCGAAGATACTTCTTCAGCTTATAATTATCAGCTGATGTTGCAGCTTTGGACTGTTGAAAAAATCTGCGCGTTGGTAAAAGCCGCTGATTTGCAAGTGCTTACAAATAATAATTCTCAACCAAGTCGTAGCCGCGTTAGCGGTAGGAGAGTTGCTAGCGAACAACAGAATAATAGCGCTGGCGCCTGTATCTCTGTGTTGCCGATGGCGGCATATTTCCAAGAAGAAAAATCTCTTGCGCCTTATTTGCTGGAATTCCCAGTGGCGATATCTTTGCGCGCTGAACTGCCGCAATTGCAGGCGTTTGTCAACAGCCTGCATAGCGAAGATACCTTTCTGGCCTTGAAGAAATTTGAAATCAAGGCGCTGCCGCCAACCGAATTATTACCGGGTGATGAAGGAAAAATCAGCCCCGGAGTGCTTGATTTCTCCATCATTTGTGCTGGCTTCTTCACCCGACAAACACTTGGCCAAGATGAATGATCTCGGACAATATTTTCGCGAAGAATGGGAAGCTCTGGTGCTGGCCGGAGTTGTCTTGTTGCTGGTCTTAGGATTGGGCGTGCAATATCTCAATCCGCCTGCCAGAAAACGCCGTGGACTAGATGGAGCTGAAGCTACACCCTATAAAAGGATGTTCCGAAATGAGGATTTTGCCTTCTTGCGGCATTCTGAGGTCAATCAGTTGGCGCGCGACCCTTTTCTATGCAAAGTAGTGACTGACAAACCCCCGGTCCCTGCAAAGACAGAGCCGGTAACGCCTGTGCCAGTAGTTCAGGCTGAGCAGATCGCAGCACCCACTGTGGCGGCTCCAGTTGAGCCAATAACTGTTGAGCCACCGCCGCAGAATGCTGTTCCGGCAAGGCCAGCCCGAACACCGGCACATTATCAGCCGCAGCGCATTACTTATGTCTTCTCCCGCCAAGATGACAATGGCCAAACAACAGCAATGCTGAAAGTGCAATTGCGAGGTAAACAACCTGAGATTTTAACCTTGGCACCTGGGAAAAAGGCTTTTGGCTTTACCGTCTTGTCGATTCAGGACGATGCGTTGCGGATTCGTGATGCCAAAGGCAAAGAAGTGACTATACAATATGGAGAAAGCAAGATCGTGACGGCTCGCGTGGAGGGTGAATAGCTTTGCAACCCAAAAAAAGGAAAGTCAGAAAGATTCTGCCTGCGTTGTGGGCGGCATTGTCTCGAAAAAAAAGCAGCCGGCGCAAGAAAAAATCCTCTACCAAGAAAAACCGCCTGTTTTTACTGCTGGCGTTTAATGCTCTAATGCTGGGGTTCGGGTTTGTCTGGTTTTCTTTTCAACCTCAGGAACGGCAAGAGGAAGTGCGTTTCGTCTGCAAGAACTACCTTGCCAGGAACCGCAAAATTAGCTTGCCGGAACTAGCGTCTGATATCTGGAATATATACTATGGCCGCGATTTTGTCGCTTGCGATTATGCGGCAGCTGAAGCGCTGGTGTATGCTGGGCTGCCAGTCCGACAAGTGCAGAGCCAGCAAGCCGGCCTGAGGGTATTACGCAATCAAGGCTATATAACCGGTTACGATGAAATTCGCCGTACACCACTCTGGGTCGCTTATCGATTGTTTGATTTGTCAGAAGAGCCTGAAATCGGTGACCGCCCGGATAGCTTCTCGCTCGATAAACGCAGCATTGCCAAAGTCCGCAGCGAGGAATACACCGGCAGCGGCTTCGACCGCGGTCACTTGGCACCTAATTACGCCATCGCCCGCTGTTATGGCCCTAAGGCCCAGGAAGAGACTTTCCTGATGTCAAATATTGTCCCCCAACGACACGCATTTAATGCCGGTGTCTGGAAAAAACTAGAACTGCGCGAGGCCGTGAATTACCCCGGGCGGTTCCGAGAAATTTGGCTGCTGGCAGGGCCGGTTTTTCTGAATGCACCGGCGCGAGAATTACCGTCCGGGCTACCTGTCCCAGACGCATTTTTTAAGATTATCGTCGCTGAGCAAGCAGGAAAAATACGCACCCTGGCTTTCCTCTTTGACCATAACGCAGATGAGAATCGCGACCTGAATGAATTCCTCTGCTCCATAGAGGAAATTGAGCAGCTCACAGGGCTAATTTTTTTTCCTGAGCTCCCGGCTGATATCCAGCAACAACTAGCGGCTAAGGTCAGCCGGAAATGCTGGTGAGTAACCCCCGAGGGTTAAGATTAGAGGGCAGGGCATCGCTCGCAGCTTTGCTCATTAAAGATTAAGTCTGGCAGTCAGCCATAGCGCTAGTCGCCTGCTAAATAGGCGAATAAGGCCCAAGCTACCCGGGGATTATCCCCCGAGCAACGCTGGTCTATACTCCGCTAACTGGGAATAATTTGCTAGCTACTGGCTGCTGACTGATCAGCTCCCAACCCGCCTGAATAATCTGCCTAGGTACGTGGAATTTCCGGTACCCAGGTACTGGTGTCAGGAATCGCAAAGCCTTCCGGCAACTCATCTTCCTGGACCCGAAGCCAGTACTGGTTGCGTCCGAAAGGACCGATTTTGCCGCGAACCACTAAGTGTTGTTTTTCCTCATTCCAGTGAATCTCGCTGCTATAGACTTTGCCTTTTTTTGGGTCGAGAATTTTCCCTTTATGCCAGCGTTGTTTCTTGCTGTCTTTGATTAACTCCCAGACAATATCAAGGCCGGCGAAATATGGCTTGTCTGGTAAGGCTACGGCTCGCTCTTTAGGCGCGTAGATGGTGTTTTTTATTGCCTCTTTTTCATCGAAAGTGATGATTAGCCGGCCATATAATTTATTCTGATACTGGTATAAGGCGATGATGGAACGCTGCCGGCCAGTTTCATCATCAATCGTTTTCCAGAATCCTTCTACCAAGTCGGCAGCTGTCAGCAGCGGCCCCAAAAGTGTTGCTATCAGCAGCAAGAGATAGTTCCATTTCAGCATCTGCAGACCTTCGTGGTGAGGTGGTGGTGGTGAGGTGGTAAAACCAGCGACTGTGGAAGATTAATAGAGATCGGCTGAACGACCCCAGTCATAATCAATTTCTTTGATTTGCTGCACACTTGGTATCGGCCAGAATAATGTCGTCTCCTGTTTGCTCAGAAAGACTCCGTTCTTGATTAAGCTGTAGGTAAAGTTGGCAAAGTAAGTCCGGTCGACGATTTTTGCGCCTTTCTCCGGATGCTCTTGGACCTGGCTGATGCAATTGCATAAGTGCTCAGGATGACGATCATAGACATTGTTGCCAATATTCCCGCCAGTTACATAATCGGCTAAATTTTCACTGATTCGTAAATCAGCAAATACTAGAGCTGGGACCCGGATGCGGGTCGTCGGTGAAGTCAAGTAAGCACCAAATTCAGCCGGTTTTCGACGACTTACGACCAGCGGGAAGACCGGGCATAATTCCTTGTAAAGCCCAATGCCAGTCCAATTCTTAGCTATCACATCGTGATAAACCGCTTGCTCGACTGACTTTAATTCCAAGGTCCGACCATCCCGAGTGACTAAATACAGCGAGCCGAGGATATTTAGCGGGATATTCTCCAAGACCCGATAGATGGACAGATAAAAAGAATGCTTGGGCCGACCATCTTCGTGGGGAACACAGGCAATTCTGGCTTCATCCCAGTTAAAGGGGCCTTGAGCTTCCGTTAATTTAATGAAAATCAGGGCCTCAGCCGAGCCTTTGCGAGCACCGACCGACATATATGAGCCGAACTCAGCTGGCCCTAACTCAGAGGCAATCAATGCCTCCATCGGAAAAAC
>CAZUCG010000308.1:0-4204 GCA_964619145.1 uncultured Lentisphaeraceae bacterium
TGATAGGCACTTGCATCTGGAATAGCGGCTCGCCTCGCATAGCGGGGGCGATAACTACGTAGCCTTGGCTGACCAGGTGTTCGGCCAGCCAGAGGCAGAAGCTGTTCGGAACACCGAAAGCGGCACCGTGGCAATAAAGAATCAAGCGATAGCGATGACCGGACTGCAATTCTGCGGGGGCCAGTACCAGACCATATTGTTGTAGTTTGCCTACCTGCCAGGCGACGACCTGCTGGGTCACGCTCGGGAAGCCATCCAGGGGTTCTGGCGGAGTCAAATTCCGGAAGCTTGCGCTGGGTGATTCGGGAAATTGACAGGCCGGCAGGTCTGCCAGGCCGGCCAATTTGGCTAGGCCGGCTTGCCATTTTTGCTGAGCGGCGTCTTTTTTCTGCTGGGTAGCCAGCAGGCGTCCAGCGAACCAGTCTTCCAAGGCGGCGCTGACGTCTTTGCCAGCCAGCAGAGGTTCCTGCAAAGCATTGACCAGAGACTCTTCTGTTCGGTTGTCGAGGCCGCGTTTCCAGGCCAAGTTCTCCAGGCCGGGGCGGATGCTGTCACCAGCAGTGAGTGATAGGCAGCAGAATAGCAGTAAGAGTAAAATTTTCGGCATAGTTTACTTTTCCTGTGGGTGATTGTTCAGCTGGGTGAGGAAATCCAAGCAGGGATTAATTACGCTGTCAGATTCATAGTACTCTAATTGTCCCCAGAAAGGCTTGTCGGGTACCAGCAGAGCAGCACTGTCGGGCCGCTGCGCGCAGAGCTCGCAGAGTGGCTCCCAGGCCGGCGGGAATTTCTTGCCGCCTGAGACGCGCAACAGTAATAGCGGGCAAGAATCCGGGCTTAGGCGCAGGTCTTCGAGCAGATTCTCTTGTCCGGCTTGTTGAGCGAAGCTGGTGTTGAGGGTGAAGCCGGCGAACTCCACGGCCTCACCGGCTGACCAGATTTCGGCTGCGCTGCGCTGTTCTGTGGGCTGATTGGTGAGCGGCAGGCCCTTGATGCGTTGGCGTTTCTCCAATTCTTGCAAAAAATCCAGTCCGGTGAGTATTGGCTCGGCCAGGATCACAGCCTGGCAGGGGTATTTTGTGGCCACAGCGGCGACAGTGAGGGCACCGGCGCGGGCGCCGAGGAAGGCCAGTCCGGCCTGTGGGCATTGCTGTTGTAGGAAGTCGGCTGCGGTTTTCAGCTCATTCTGCCAGTCTGACCAAGTGACTTGGGCTTGCTGGCCGCTGCTGTCGCCGCTGCCGCTGAAATCGCATTTCAGAGTAGCGATATTCTTCTGGGCGAGGATTCTGGCCAGCCGGGTCAGCATTCTGGCAGCGCAGCGTTTTTCTTCGCCGAATGGCTCGGCGATGACTAGGGCGAGTTGGGCCGGGCTCGTCTCGGGTAAAAACAGACTGCAATAAATTTGGTTCTGCCCACAAGAAATAAATCCACGTTTTTCATTCATAATAAATAAGACGCGCGTCAGTTGCGCCGCTGCTTTGCTACCGGCGGTGGTGTGATGGCCTGGAGAAGCCGGCGTTTCTGGGCCAGCCAGGCCAAAGTCAGGCCGAAGAGAGCAAGTATTGTTAAGATAACGCAGAAATGGGCAAAAACATTGCCATAACGAGTATAAAAAGTCATTCCCCAGCCGTCATAGATGGGTAATTCGAAGCGGATAGCTCCGGCTACGAAGGGCTTGCCGGTGTCAGGTTCGCGGAGGATGCCGAGAATCTCGCCATTAGGGGAAATCAGACAAGTATCGCTGTTGTTGCCGGAGCGCAAGACCGGCCGACGGCATTCCACGGCTCGGAAGATGACGTGGCTTAAATGCTGCCGGGAGCCAGAACTCTCGTTGTACCAAGAATCGTTGGTGATGGTCATTAAGACATTCGCTCCCGATAAGGTGAAGGCCCGGCTGATTTCCGGAAAGACGTCCTCGAAGCAGATACTCACCCCGACTTGTCCGCCTTTGGGCAAGGGAATCAAGGAATAAGCTTGCCCCGGAGTCAAATCCCGGCCCATACCGATCAAGTCCACTAGCCAAGGGAGGTATTTCCCGCCGGGGACGTATTCGCCGAAAGGCACCCGATGACATTTGTCATAGTAGCCCAAAATTTGCATCTTCTGGTCGAACAGGAATGCGCTGTTAAAGAGCAGCGGCTCTTGGGGATCGTTGGGGTTGCTGCGGTAATTGGTGGCACCCAGCAAAATCGGAGTCTGTATTTCGGCCTGTAGCTTCCGCAGAGCAAGGTTATATTCTGGGTATTCCAATGGCGCGGGTACAGCGCATTCCGGCCAGACGATTAGCTCTGGCGCTGGCTCCTGTTGGCGATCAGCTTTGCTCAGTGAAGTATAGATCGATAAAGCCTGCTGGAATTCCTGTTCGCTCCAGAGCCGGCATTGTGGTAGATTTCCCTGTACCGCGGTGACCAGCAGTGTCGGTGTTGCTGGCGGCGGCAAAATGCGTTCCTGGCTGCCCAGCCATAATACCGGCAGCAGGAAGGCTGCCAGCAACAAGTAATGCCAAGGGAAAGCCCTACCTCGATTACTGATTACCCGTCTGAGGAGGCAACAGAATTCGGCGCAGACCGCCAAGTTGGTGATAACGATTAGGAAGGACACACCGTAAACTCCGGTCCAAGCCGCCACTTGGATGATTCCCAATCGGTTGAATTGGCTGATCCCCAGTTGATTCCAAGGGAAGCCGGTAAACAGCCAGGAGCGTAGCCATTCCAGGGCGACCCAAAGGCAGGCCCCAAACAGACAGAGGCTGATGCTTTTGGGCAGAGAACGGATATAGAGGAAGCCGGCACCGGGGAATTCTGGGGAGAGTTCCTGGCGCAGATGCCAGATGGCGGCGCTGAATAACGCGTACCAGGCCATCGGGAAGAGGGCGCAATAAGTGGCCAGTAGCCAGCCAGCGCCAAAACCGACTTCATTCAGCCACAGCAGCGAACTGGCGCAATGCACATAGCCCCAGAAATAGCCGACCAGTAGCCGCTCAGCCCAAGACTTCGGCTGGGGAATTAACAGTATCGGAATCAGTGCTAGCCAAATCAGCAAATCCCATTCCAGAGGTGGGAAGGCGACACTGCAGAGTAGCCCGGACAACAGCGCGGCCATTATCCGCCAAATAAACATACAACGGCCCATATTGGCGGTGTTGGGAGGGGCGGTTGGTGGTTGCGGTTGGGCGGCGGCAGTCATTTTACATACTCTCGAGGGTTCCGATGGTCAAGGTATGCAAGCCGTCGCCGATTATGTCCCGCACGCGAGCGCTGAGCTCGAGGCGGGTCTGCCGCAACCCAGGGTCTTTTACATTGAGGACCGAGCAGCGATTGTAGAAGGTGCTGAAATCCTTGGCCAGGTCAAGCAGATATGCCGACAGGGTCGAGCTGTCGAGTTCACGAGCGGCTTTTTGCACGGCTTCGGGGTAGAGTGCACAACGCAGGGCGAGCTTTTTCTCCGGCTCTTCGCTGAGGCGTTCCCAGACAACAGGCACTGTGGCCGCAGTGTTTTCCCCTGCTTTGCGCAGCAGTGAGGAGATTCTGGCGTAAGCGTAGAGGATATACGGACCGGTGTCGCCCTCAAATTTGATGGCGGCCTGTGGATCGAACATAATCGTAGTCTTGGGATTTACTTTCAAGAGCATAAATTTCAAGGCAGCCATACTGATGGTATGAGCGCGGCGTTCGAGGTCCTCCTGAGGCAAGTCGGGTGAGCGGGCCGAAGTAGCTTCGCGTGCCAGCTCGGCCATTTCATCGAAGAGGGCATCGGCATCGACGACAGTCCCTTCGCGGCTTTTCATTTTGCCGGACGGCAGGTTCACCATACCGTAGGCTTGGTGAGTCAGATTGTCAGCCCAGGCATAGCCCAAGGCCTTCAGAATGGCGAACAGCACCTGGAAGTGGTACTTCTGCTCATCACCGACTACCCAGATTTGCTGGTCTGGCTGATAGTCACGTTGTTTGAGCAGCGTGGTGCCGATGTCTTGAGTCACATAGACACTGGTGCCATCACTGCGCAGGACTACTTTGTTGCCGAGCTTGGGGTCGGGGAACTCAATGTAGATGGCGCCGTCTGCCCGGAGTTTGAAAACACCCTTGGACAAACCCTCGCGGATAATGTCTTTGCCAAGGGTATAGGTCTGACTCTCAAGGTAAGTATGGTCAAATTCCACCCCCATCCGCTGATATGTCTCGGCAAAACCGGCAAAGACCCAAGC
>CAZUCG010000309.1:0-4200 GCA_964619145.1 uncultured Lentisphaeraceae bacterium
CCCCGGTTATGCCCAAAGTACTTACGTCAATGGTGGCGTGGTTGCCCTCGGTTCTCAGCTGAGCTTCTGGCCATCCGCCAACCCTGGATACGCATTTACCGGCTGGAGTGACGGTGTTAACGGCGTTGAAAACATGAACCGCACGCTGGTCTGCGACCAGGACATCAACCTGCAGGCCAATTTCGTCAAATGCATCAACTCCAATCCGCAGGTGATCGTCACCAATTTCGGAGATACCGGAGCGGTCTCGTTCAGCAGCGGCAAGGGGCAGCTGCTTGATCTTAATCCGGACGGCACCATCACCTTCACCATCCACCCGGTGTATCCGGATAATTATCGCTTCGATAAATGGGAATTTGAACAGAATCAGGTTGTGGCGGCGCAGACCGATGGCGCGGACTTGATTGTCACCCTGAACTGGAACCAAACGAAAACTTTTACTCCGCAGGCGAAATTCTTCAAACAGACTCGCTTGCGGGTGAGAGCGGCGAACGGTCAGCAAAATCGTGGTTTTCTGCAGGTTCGGCAAGGGAATGCCCAAGGCGAAGAAATCATTCTCGACCAGGACGGCTTCGCGTACGTTAATACTTCTTCCACAATTTGGTACAAGGCCACTGCCGTTGGTGTCAACCGTTTCCAGTTCTGGAACATTGTTTATGGCAGCCAGAATTATAATTCTTTCCAAGCCGAGAATACACTTTACATCTTGGATTATCCGTCTTATGACCTGGTGGCATCTTTTATCGCCCAGGCTCCTTTGATTTTACAAACGGATACGAACAACAACGGCAGCGGCACGTTTTTAGTCAATTCTCAGGCTTATCAGCCTGGCACGAGCTACGATATTGGCAGCCAGGTCTGGTTCCAGGTCACAGCCGATGCCAATAACCGCTTTATCAAGTGGCTGGATAACAACAGCACCAGCAGATCCCGCACGGTCTATATTGAGCCGGGCGACAATGTCTACACTGCTCAAATTGTCAAAACGGGCACGATTGCTTTGAAAGCAGAGCTGAGCACTACCGGCGAGCCGGGCGGCGGCGTGGCCAATGTCTTCACTCCGGACTTGGGCACGGACTTGACCATTACGGCCACGCCATACTATGGTTTCAGCTTCGTAAAATGGAAAGACAACGACAGCACTGTACCCAGCCGAACCATCAGCAATGTCGGCGTTAACAACCTTGAATTTACGGCTCTTTATGTGCCGATTGTCAGCGTCTCAGCCTCGGCACCGGTTGGTGGCGGCAACTTCAGCGGTACTGGACAGAAGCTGTATACGGATTTTCCGGTCACAGTCACGGCTGTTCCGTACTCCGGCTACCGCTTTGTTAATTGGGTGGATAAAGAAACGGAGCCGGCTATACGGGTGCTGACGACAGACGACATCGTCAATAGCCGAATCAATCTCCAAGCTATGTTTATGCGAGTCTATAACGTCAGCGTGCAACCCCAGCCCGGCCAGCAGGACTTGGGTACAGTCAGCATCACCAATGCTGGCGGTGCGGTTTTTACTTACAATCCCGATACCGGCGCTTATTCCGCGAGCGTCGATGCAGGAACGAAAATTTCCTACCAGGCCAGCCCGAATGCGGGTTGCGACTTTGTGCGCTGGAGTTGGGACGGCTCGAAAAATCCCGCAGTTACGGACATAAGCATTGATAACTCGCGGACATTTTATGCCTTGTTTGCACGACGGGCCACCATCAACAGCGGGGTGAAAGCCGGGCAGGAAGCTTGGGGGACAGTCAGTATGCTGTACGAAAATGCACCAGCTGTGTCCGGACCGAATTTTCATGTCGGCAAATGGATTCAGATCACGGCTACGCCCGAGCCGAATGCCCGTTTTGTGCGTTGGGATGACGGCTCGACCTCAGCCATTCGCAATGTCCAGGTTAGCGCAGGCGAAAAGACCTTTATTGCAGAATTTGTGCGCACTTCGAGCGTTACCGTCAACCTGACGTCCGATACACCCGGCGATGATCCAGCGACTATGCGCTGGAAATTCCCCTGGACAACTTGGGTCCAATCTACCCAAAAGATCGTCTTTGACGTCGAGAGCGATAACGGCAAAGACTGCATTTTACAATTCTATGGACAGTATGGCTGGGACCTCCCGCTTGAGCATAACCAAACCCGCACAGTACTGCCACAGGAAAATCTGGTCTGGGATTTCCAGTATCGCAAGATTACCACCGGGACTCTGGTCGGATGGCTGAACCCGAATAACCTTGGCGCCCGATGGCGGGTCAAGGCTAACCCGCAGACCGGCTATCCGGGCGGCAGCGATTGGCTCGACAGCGGCGCGGCGGTCGTAATAGAGAACGGCGAATACGAAATCGAATTCACGCCAGTTGTTGATGCGTCAGGTCAGGAAAGTTGGCATCAGCCGAATATCCTTGTTTTGGACCAAGGCGAAAATACCACGGTCACAGTGGCCGCCAACCAACGCCAGAACTTTACCGGAAAATACCGGAAATTTGTGCCAGACCTGGAATTGAGCTTTTCGCCTCACGAGGTATCCGAGGGCGCCGGCCCCTCTGCGACGATTGCGACCCTGCGGCGCTTGCCTCGGACCCCAGGAGGAACAGTTGACCGCAGCACGGCCATTACAGTCGTATTCACACCTAGTGAACCGGATGCGCTTATCTTCCCGTCGTCAATCACAATTCCCGCCGAACGGGAGAGGGTTCAGTTCAACATTGGCGTGATTGATAACGACTTACGAGAACAGACCGAGATTGTGGCGGCAGATGGTGAGACCATTCTGGGCCGCGGACGTATGCTTCGGCTCGACGGTCGAGTGTCGCTGACATCAAGTTGCAATTGCGACGGTACACCAAGTTCAGGCAGCGATATTTTTGCGGATCTGGCAGTCTATGATAACGACGGGCCGGCTTTGCAGGTGACGGTCAATCCTTCGACTATGCAGGAGCCGGAACCAGGCGCCAGTGAAAAAATCTATCCCAACGCGCTGACTATCCGCCGCAATGACCGTTCCGGCGATGGTCAACCTGCCATCACAGTGATGCTGTCGGCACTTATCGCCGGGGTGCCGAACGACAGGGAATTTGAATTCCGCCACAATGGCTTGGCAGTGACCGAAGTAGAAATCCCAGCCGGAGAACTTTCGCTGACGCTCGACATCGCGACTCTGGATGACGGCGAAGAAGACGGCAATCAGCTGATTTCCATATATGCCGACACGACGGCATCGCCGCCAGATGATCCGAACGCAGTGTATGCGCCCGGATCCTGCTGGATCGTAGTCAGCGATCTCAGTTTTCCTGATTATGTCGTCACTTCAGTCGCTACGCCTACTGAATCGCTGGCCGGCGGCGATGTCTATGAACTCGAGATAACCTTGAAAAACCAAGGCCGGATGGCGATGACTGGCAATATCCCCTTGGCAATCCACGCCAGCGCCAGTAGCGCCATCAGTGATAAGACCAGAATTTTGGAAACTAATTATATTGGCGGACTTGAGGTCGCCCAGAGTGCCAGTTTGAGGCTCAGTATCCCGCTGAATATGGCCCCGGGCGCCGACTGGCGCTTTGCAGTGGTCGTCAATCCTTATAGCACACTTCGCGAAGTAAGTCTGCTCAATAATACCACTTGGTCAGAAAAATTCACCGTCCAAGCCTCCTATCAGGCTGTACTCCAAGTTCAGGATCCTGATCAAATAACGTCCTTGATGGAGCAGAAGGTGACGCTAGCCGGACGGACCTTGCGCCTTAATTCTGCTGATCCGGTGCCCAACGCCGCCGCCGATGTCTATGTGATCGTAAATGGCATCCGCCGGATCATCCCAATCCAAAGTGACGTCAACGGTGATTTTGGACTTGATTTTTTGCCGCTTCCCGGCGAAGCCGGCCACGTCGTGGTCGGTGCCTGCTACCCCGGTTTGGATAGCACAGTCTCCCAGGATGAGTTCGACATCCTCGGGATGCGTTTCGTCAAGAGTGTCTGCGCTGAATTCACTTCAACGAGTTATATCCAGTGGGGCGTGACTATGAATGACCTCAATGTCTGTACTCTGCAGTTGAGTAACCGCAGCGCAGTGCCGCTGCAGAACCTCCAGGCCCAGCTTGAAGGCGCGCCAGCAAACTGCGAAGTGACCTGGAATGACCAGGGCACCACCCAAATTCTGGACGAGTTGCCAGGCAATGCCACCCGCACAGTGATCTTTACCGTTAAGGG
>CAZUCG010000310.1:0-4174 GCA_964619145.1 uncultured Lentisphaeraceae bacterium
AAAAGGCGTATCGACCCTGCCCGGGACCGCGAAGACGGTACGGTTCTGCTCCATCGCCTGGGCAGCAGTGATCAGACTGCCGGATCGCAAGCCTGCTTCAACCACGATAGTCCCTTTACTCATACCGGCAATAATCCGATTGCGCATTGGAAAACTGCGCTTGTCGGGCGTATAGTTCATCGGGAATTCTGAAATTACCGCCCCCCCGGAAGTGCAGATTTTTTCTGCCAGAGGGATATTCTCTTGCGGATAGAGATGACAAAAACCGCTGCCAATGACCGCAATGGTGCAACCGCCCGCCTGCACTGCCGCTGTATGCGCGGCAGTATCGATGCCGCGGGCTAAGCCAGAAATCACCGGCCAGCCGTGATAGACCGCACCGTTGGCCAGGAATGCGGCCATTTGTCGGCCATAAATGGTGGTCTGGCGAGAACCCACGATGGCGATGCTGTTACGGCTCTTGCTTAAAGCGGCAAAATCACCGCGGACGTACAGACATAAAGGCGGGTCGTGTATTTCACGCAACAGCGGCGGATAGCATTCATCGACTTGGGTAACCAGATATACACCGGCCGAATGAGCAAGTCGTTTCTCGTTTTCAGGCTCGCAGTGCTCCGACCAACGCGACAAAATCGCGGCTAACTTAGCACCTATGCCCGGCACTCGCTGCAAAGTGCTCTCGCTCGCGGCAAATATCGCCTCGGCAGAGCCAAAGTACGCGACTAGCTGCTGGACTTTCCACGAGCCAATACCCGGCAGCAAATTTAAGATAATATAGGCGAGACGTCTTTCCATAGGCTTGCCCTGAGGGTTTCTGGCAAATAATATAATGCCGGTTTTTGCTGGTACAAACAGCGAAATACAGTTGCATAGACAATACTATAAGCGCATAAAGAAGGACAAAGCAGGCCAAGACACACCCGAGCTGACGACGAGTACGCCAGCATTAGGGTAGAAGCATAAGTAAAAATCGGCATTATATTATAGCGATTAGCAAACCTTGTATTGGCAAATTTATTGCCAGTATTTCCGCCGTAGAACAAGGGAATGAGAAAAATTTATGTCTGAGAATGACGCCCTGAATTATCATCGTCTGCCGGAGCCCGGGAAATTGCACGTCGTTGCTAGCAAGGCCTGTGAGACCCAGCAGGATTTATCACTGGCCTACACTCCAGGCGTCGCTAAGCCCTGTTTGGAAATATATGACCACCCCGACGCCGTCTATGACTATACTGGCAAAGGCAATACAGTCGCTGTAGTCAGCGACGGCACTGCGGTGCTGGGGCTAGGCAATATCGGCCCGGCCGCCGGCCTGCCGGTTATGGAAGGCAAATGCGTGCTCTTCAAGCGCTTCGCTGATATTGACGCGATGCCGCTCTGCCTGCAGAATGTCTTGACTCCAGGCGGCAAGACCGATGCCGACAAGCTAATTGAAGTCACCGCGGCCTTGGAGCCGACCTTCGGGGGCATCAATTTAGAAGATATCGCTGCGCCAGCCTGTTTCAAAGTCGAAACCACCCTGAAACAGCGGATGGGCATTCCGGTCTTCCACGACGATCAGCACGGCACCGCCATTATTTCTCTGGCGGCGCTGCTTAATGCCGCCGAACTCAGCGGCAAAAAGCTCTCTGAGCTGCAAGTCGTAGTCAACGGCGCTGGCGCCGCCGGCTTGGCCTGTGCCAATTTTTATATCTTGGCTGGCGTCAAGCGCGAAAACATCGTAATTTGTGACCGTCAGGGCGTAATCAAGCAGGAAAATGCCAGCAATGCCCAGCAGATGGCCTTGGCTAGCGAGCGAGACTGCCAGACCTTGGCTGAGGCTATACGCGGTGCTGACGTCTTCCTGGGTTGCTCCGCCGGAAATTGTGTAACCCCGCAGATGATCGCCTCAATGAACCGCAAGGCCATCGTCTTTGCGATGGCCAACCCAGTGCCAGAAATCAGTCCTGATCTCGCCGTCCAGGCCGGGGCATTTGTAGTAGGCACCGGCCGCACTGATTGCCCTAATCAGATCAACAACGTCCTGGGCTTTCCCGGAATCTTCCGCGGGGCACTCGATGTCCGGGCTTCAGATATCACCGACGCTATGAAGTTAGCCGCGTCTTTCGCTCTGGCCGAGATCGCCTGTCAAGAAATCCCAGCGGATTGCTTGAACACCTTACAGGCCGCTTATCCAGCGGATGCCGCTGCCGGAATATTCAAGGGCCAGAATCCACTCAAGGCAAGTTATGTGATCCCCAAACCGTTCGACGCCCGCGTGGTCCCATACGTGGCTCGCAAAGTCGCGGAAGCGGCGATGCGCACCGACGTGGCCCGTTACCAGATTCCCGACTTGGACAAATATGAAGCCGCTGTCAGCCAGCGCATTCAGCAACGCCAGGCGCGCTAAGCCGTTTCAATGCTAACAGCTGCCTGCCGCAGTAGGCAGCTGACACACGCTTCCGCGCCTCGAATTTTGGTTATTCGTTATGTCGATTTTGCAGATTAAACACACTTCCGAAACGCCTGCCTGGCTGAGCAATTGGCTGACAGCACGCGATTTTCGGGCCCTCTTCAGCGTAGGCGTTATCAATGCCGCCTGCACAATTCTACAGAAGTCTGGCACCTCACTGAGTATTGATTGGTTACCAGCCGGCTTCCAGGCGCAAATCGGTGTATTCTGTGCGACTTGGCGCTACCACGAGGGCATCTGGCAACCGAGTTGCTCCTGTACTTATCCCAACAAGCACTGTCTGCATACGTACGGTGCCGGTTTTCTGCTAGTCGAAGTCTGCCGTCAAGAGAACTGGTCCCTGTCGGGACAGTCTATGCCACCGCCGCAGTCGCAGCGGATACTGCAAGAAGATCGCCCTAAAATACAAGGTATCCTGTTAGACCTGTTCGATAACCAGGAGCAGAAACAGCCTCGGGTTCGGAAATGCCAACTCGAAGTCGAGGCCGACTTGCAGCACGAAGCCGGTCGGGTCGGCATCCGCTTTTATTGCCGAGAAGACGATAGGCGTAGTCTGTTGAAGCTCGGAACGCTGCGCGGCTATACGCAAGATCTGCGAGACTCACGGCGCTGCCATCTGCGCTACTGGCCAGAACAAGACAAGCTTTTTATGCGTTTTGTGCAGCCGATGATCACGAAAGGCTTTCCCCACAATAATAATTTGACGATGCTGAATATTGCGGCTGCGGAATTTCAGTCTTGGCGGGAAAAATGGCAGACTGCGCCTGAACGCTTTCTGAACCGCGCGACTCAACAGGCCATCCTCCCGGTGGGAATGGCCATCCCAGTCCGCCAGCACGTTGAACTTAGCGAGGATGGCGAATTTATCAAAGTCGCTGTATTTTTTACCTTTACCAACGGGGAACGGCGGCAACCGCAGCAAATACTGCGCAATCTGGCAAACGACCCAAATAGCCCAATTACCCGCCGCGAATTGCTGAAATTCACGCCACCGATTCCCTGGTCGGTCTTGAGCAGGCATTTTGACCGCGGCCCGGTGCGGATATTACGCCAGCAAGTGCTCAGCAAACTGAGCGTGCTCTTAGCCGGGCGCCTGGACCTGATTGTCGCTGGCCCCTGTGTCAGCCAGGAAAAACACCAGCCCGAGCAGGCGGAATTGTTCTTCGATCAGCGACCTGGGGCATTTTTATTGTCCTGCCTGGTTGACGGCAAAACCGTGCCATTGGAAAATATCCCGCAACCGAAAAACAGCATCCACGCAGCAAACGGGAAATTTTTGATTAGCGTCGTTGACAGCAGCGAAATCTGCCAACCGATTCGCCAGGCTCTTTTACCATTTGTCAAACGCAACGGCAATTTTGCAGACCAGCAGGCAGTCATCCTCAGCAATCATCACAACGCCTTGGCGCTGCGACAATTCTGGCAGTCATTGCCCAACACCATCGTCAAGCATTGCAGCCCGGCTTTGCTAAGTTTGCTGGAGGAACAGCCCAGCACAATGTCCGCCATCTTCCAAAGCCGAGAACAACACGGATTGCTGGAAGTCTCCTGCACGCTATTGGCCAATGACCAAACCATCTCGGCCGTAGAGCTGAAAAACACCCTGGGCAACCACGGCACGCTGTTACGCAGCAATTCCGGCTGGCTAAGCATCGACCCCGACAAGGCACAGAAAATCCTTGACCAGCTGGAATCTGAAGGATACGGCGAGCAGCCGAAATT
>CAZUCG010000311.1:0-4168 GCA_964619145.1 uncultured Lentisphaeraceae bacterium
CTTACTGAATGAAGATTCCCATCATAAAAAATACCGTAACCAACTATATAAGTGCGGCAGTGCTTTTATTTGAGGGTGTACTTGTCGCGCGCTGGATCATCGCTTTTGCCGGCAAAGAGTATTACGGTCTCTGGACGCTCCTCTGGAGTTTTTTTTCTTATGCGTTGCTCTTGGAATTCGGTTGTGGCAAAGCCGCCCAAAAAAGTACTGCTATTGGTCTATATCAACAAGATGAACGAAAATACAGCCGGACGATCTCGACAATTTTTACCTTCCACTGCCTGATGGCGCTGGTTATCGGCCTGGCGACCTTTGCTTGTTCGTTCTTGCTGGGCGATATTACTAAAATAGCCGACCCCGAAAAACTGCTGTACGCTAAAAAATGTTTTTATATCTTTGGAATAAGTGCGGCGTTGCTTTTTTCCTTTGGCATTTTTCAGGAGATTCTGATTGGGCTGCAGAAACTCTACATCCGCAATTTCATTATTATCATCACTAAGCTCTTGGAATTATTGGGGATCTTCATTATCTTCACTATTTGGGATGGATTATTGCCCATAGTGATTTTTATTATGTCCTTGACTGTCTTGAGCAATGTCGCGATGTGTATCTGGGTGAAGTTTTTGCTACCCGAGATGAAATTACGCCTTCACCTCGACTTAGGGATATTACGCGAAATAGCCGGCTTCAGCGGGTTTATCTATCTCGGAGTCGTGAGCCGGGTTATTATCAACAAATCCAACCGCTTGTTGATTAGTATCTTTTGTGGTTTGGAAAGTGTGGCCTTGTTTCATTTATCCAGCAAAGCCGCTGAGCTATGCTTGCAGGGAGTCATCCAGTATCAAGAAAATATCTCGCCTATTACTGGTGCCTTGCATCGGCGCGGCCGGCACAAAATGTTGAGTAAGATTGTCCTGGGCGCGATGCGCTGGAGTAGTTTTGCCTCCTGTGCCTTGATGTTACCAGCCTTTATGCTGATTGAACCAATTTTGCTGGTATTATTTAAAGTCTCGGGCCCGGAGCTGAATTACTTGAGCCGGATTTTTTTGCTCTCGATGTATCTTTCCGCGGTCTTGCGCATCGTCCCGAATAACTATTTAATAATGTCGGAGCGGCACCGCTTTGCGACTTGGGTTATCGTAGTGGAGGCGGTGACTAATTTGACCTTAAATATTGTGTTGCTGTGGTTGGGATACAATATGAGCGTCGTTATCTGGAATAGCCTGATTATTAAAGCAGGGTTGGCAATTTTTATCATTACGCCATTTATGCTCAAATGCCTGCATATATCACTGGCCGACTTTTTACTAAAAGTCTTTTGCCAGCCGCTACTCTCCTGTATACCGGTCTTTATTTATATCTCAGCCGTGCAGCGTTATACTTCGTTGCAAAACTGGTCGCTGTTGTTTATTGGCGGTGGTGGTGCCGTGGCTATTTATGTGACCTGTATGGCATTGTGGATGCCCAAGGCAATACGGCTAAAATATAGCCAAAAAATCTTCAGACTACTGAAGATGTCATAAGCTTTTTAACGGCGGGCTGAGTGGCCAATTTTCGTAATTTCCTGATTTTTTTTCGCGGCAATATTGAGAGTAAAGATATCTCCGACCGAGTCGCGCGCGGTGGTGTTTCCGCGCTCGGTATAATTGCCCAAGCGCGGGGTGAGGGGGGCATCTACACCAAGTGTCCCTCTGGAAATTTTCTCTATTGGCGGTATCGGCCTGGTTTTAGCAGTCTATTTTCAGAGGCTGGCCATAGCGCAATCGAGGCGTTGCAATGCTTCTTCTAGGTCATCTTGTTGATGCGAGTAGCAGACATAGCCGCCATTATAGAGGCTGACTCCAGACCGGCAAGCAGCTCGAGTAAAGAGTTCTGGAAAATCGGCTGGGCAATCGTGTTTATAACTGAGAACTGAGAAGGGGGCAAAATTCTCGACTATCACTGGCAGGTCGTATTTCCGGCAAAGTTGGTTGAAGCCGCTCCACATTGTTTGACAGGCCGACCAGAGGTGTTCGATGACCGGCTCGCTGCGGTAAATCTCTATTGTCGCCTTGGCAGCGGCCAGACTGAGGGCCTCGCCGCCATAAGTAGTGGAGACGGTAGCGGTTTCCAACCAATTCATCAGTTCGGCTTTACCACAATAAACTGACAGTGGCATCCCATTGGCGATAGCTTTAGCAAAAACTGCCAAGTCTGGTGTGACTTGGAAATACTCCTGTACGCCGCCGAGCGCCAAGCGAAAGCCAGTAACGATTTCGTCAAAAATCAGCACTGCGCCGTATTTATCGGCAAATTTGCGCAGATAGGGATAGAACATTTTTCCTTCTTCGAGGTCTTTGTAATCGGCTGCCACTACAATAGCGGCCAAGTCCGAGCCGTATTCTTGTCCCACGGCCTGCAAGTCTGCGGTATTATTCCAACGACAACCGTGATGCAGCTTCGATATTTCGGCCGGGATGCCGGGCAGCGCTTGTGCCGCGCATTGATTGGGCAGTAACATCCCAGTCGGCGAGAGAGAATTCAACCAACCGTTGTAACCGATTTGGATGACGTGATTACGCCCGGTGGCTGCCCGGGCAATCTTAATAGTGGCGGCTATGGCCTCGCCACCAGTTTTTAAAAAGCGTGCTTTTTCGGCACAGGGTATGCTATCGACTAGCATTTCCGCCACTATTCCTTCCAGTGGGTGGGGGTAGCCGAAAACGATGCCTTGTCGCAATTGTTTTTCGATCGCCTGGTCGATGGCGGGGTAGCAGTATCCTAGTGAGACGGGGCCGAGTGCGCAGCGGAAATCAATGAATTCCCGGCCGTTGGCATCCCATACTCTACAGCCTTGTCCCCTTACAATCACGGCTGGCTCGTCTGGCAAAAAACGCGCTCTTTTACTGCACGTACTGCTGCCAAAGGGGATAATTCGGTTCTGCAATTCCCAATAGTAAGCGTTGTCAAAATCAGGCATTCCACAAATTCCTTAAGTGGTTAATAAAGTGCTTGAAGCGAAAAGCCAGCTCTCGGCAAATTGCCGTTCTCAGGACAAGCTGGCGATGCGTCCGGTCGTTTGCACAGCATCGAAGATACTCGTGCTGCTGTAATCAGCGAAGGCACCCAGGTTTTCTAAAACAGCGAATTCGTTTGCCCAACTGCCAGCTCCGAAACGCAAATCGAGTTGCGCCAAAGAAGTATTTTCCACGGTAATGCGGGCATCGTTGTTGTGAGTCAAGATGACATCCAAGCCCGAGAGCGCCGTAGTCAGGTCATCGGCCGTGATATCTGCGAACCAAATGATGCAATCACCGTCATTAACCTGGCGGATGATGTCATTTCCCCAGGCAATGCCTCCGAAGGTGAAGATGTCGCTGCCGCCGCCGCCATTCATAATATCGTTACCGCTGCCACCGACCAGCAAATCAGCATTGCGGCCACCTATTAGATGGTCATCGCCTTGGTCACCGAAAAGCTGATTTTGTTGACTGTTGCCCCAGAGATGGTCATCACCATCACCACCGCGCAAGACCAAGTCGGTGGCAGCGCTGTAGGCAAAACGACTGCTGCTGAAATCTATGATGTCATTGCCGGCACCGCCGTGGATTTCTTGCAAATTGCTTAGGCGCCCCGTCGGGCCAAGCAAATCTTGCGGCAAATACGAGTAGATATCGTCTAGGAAGATCGCGTCACCGCTACCGTTATCGCTCAGCAGGAGTATATTGCTGTCGTTGGAGCCGTAGAAGACATCAGTGATTTTATTGAGTCCGGCGATACTCACGGATTCCAAAGTCCCGTTCCAGTCATTTTCGCCGTTATGGGTGCCGGTATGGCAGGCGAAATAGCCTTCTGACCAAGTGCCGGTAGCGATGGCAAACATCAGGTCGCCATTCTGGTTGGCTGTAGGAGCGATTATTTGTGCCGGGGTTGGGTTGGCAATTGACAAGGTATTTCCCTCTACCCAGAGTTCTTGTCCAGCTACTGTCACCCGCCACTGGTAAGTGCCCGTTGGTAGATTATACAAATCGATAGCGTTCTCGCTGACTGTCAACGAGATGACATTAGCAAAGCTATCGTTTGACAATTGCACGGTGTAAGTACTTTCAACTTCGGCCGCTGTCCAGGTAAGTCTGTCGGCAGTGCCGAGTAAGTCGCTGGGCATTGGTAGAAATAGCACCTCGACGCT
>CAZUCG010000312.1:0-4164 GCA_964619145.1 uncultured Lentisphaeraceae bacterium
CCAGCATATCGGCATACAAGCCACGTCGTGCCTGTACTTCTACTAGAGTCGTCTTAGGCAACGACCCCATAATAACTTGTCGGCCCGCGGGACTCTGGACATAACCCGCGATCAGCTCAAGGAGCCGGGGATATTCCAAAACAGAAAGAGTGTGGTCAGCCATCACTGGAGCGCTTCCCACCTTGTCGAGAACCAGAGCGTTTGTTGCCGCCACGAGCCCTCCCCGGACGACTATCGCCTCGAGAGTCAGGACGGCCAGCACTGCGAGGGTCAGGACGACCACCAGTACGAGAATCAGGACGACTGCCTCGAGGGTCAGGACGGCCAGCACTGCGAGGGTCAGGACGGCCAGCACTGCGAGGGTCAGGACGGCCAGCACTGCGAGGGTCAGGACGACTGCTGGGGTGAGAATCAGGACGACTGCCGGCGCGAGGCGGAATCAGGCGTTCATTATCCTGCTGGCCGGCCGCCGCGTTTTGTCGCAACCTCGGGCTGCGCGTGGTCGGCGGGTAGTCTTCTTGGTCCGGGGCCGTCGTCTCCGTCGCCCTCGCTATTCGTGGCGGGAGATTGCTGTTTATCGGTTCTCGCCGCCGGCGCGGTATGCGGGTAGCTGAAATTTGACGCAGCGATTCAACTTCTTCCGGCGTCAAATGCCGCCAAGAGCCGCTCGACAAATCGCCGAGTTCCACCGTACCAAAAGCTACCCGCTGGAGCTTAGTGACTTGCAAGCCGACAGCTTTACAAATCCGCCGGACTTCGCGTTTCTTCCCCTCACAGAGCGTCAGTATCAGCTCGGCGTGGCCGCGAAAATGGCCGCGTTGCTCGACTGACTGAGGTTGCAGAAATTCGCCGCCGTCAAAAACGCCATTCAACATCTGCCGCCGAATTTCGGTGGTAAAAGTCCCTTCACAGGAGACCTGGTAGCGTTTCGGGACTTGCCGTGAGGGATGGGTCAAAGCCTGAGCCAAGTCGCCGTCGTTGGTCAATAACAACAACCCCTCGCTATCACGATCAAGACGACCGACCGTAAATAACCGGCCAAAACGCTCCGGGATAATGTCGAAGACCAATTTTTGGGCGTGTGCGTCGTAAGCCGAGCAAGTATATCCGGCGGGTTTGTGTAATAACAAATAGGCCTTTTTCTCCTCACCTACTTTTTTACCTTCGAAGGTAACTTCATCAGTTTCAGGAACTACAGTGTAGGCCGGAGTTACCACTGCCACGCCATTGACACACACTCGACCTTGTAAAATCAATTCCTCACAGCTCCGTCGCGACGCAATACCGGCAGCTGCCAAATACTTGGCCAGGCGCACGCCTGTCTTTTTCTTGTCGTCCATAGACCTTCCTTTATACCGGCAGTTGCCGATGCTTGCTGTCTAAAAACATATTATTTTCGCTAAAGATCACTATCAGGAGCGACATTGGTTTTTCGCGGTTTCGCGGTTAAAATTATCTTTGCCTTTTGGGACGGGCTCTAGATATCAGGCCCCCGCAAAGATATTCTTGACCTTTCGCGCCAAATCCGCCATCCGGTATGGCTTGCTCAGAAATCCCACTGCCCCGGCATTGAGCACTTCCTGAATTTCATCTTCAGAAACATAGCCACTGGAAAGCAGTACTTTGACGGCTGGGTCGATGGCTTTTAGCAGGAAAAAAGCCTCTGCGCCACTCATAGTCGGCATAATCATATCCAGCAACACCAAATCAATCTGCCCGGGATTGCGGCGATAGATTTCCACTGCCTCCTGCCCATTTTCGGCTAACAGTACCTGATAACCAAGCTCTTGCAACATAGCACTGATGACATCCCAAATCATATCTTCGTCATCAACCAATAAAATCGTCTTCCCGCCCGCCTCAGCGGCATCCCAGGCAATGGCGGTTTCTTCAGCTGCTGGTTCGGACGACAATTGCGGCAAGAGCAAAGCCATCCCCAGCCTGAAATCCTGGGGATTAAATATCGCATCGCCGGCGTGAGCTGAGATAATCCCCGCCCAGTGTAAAACCTGAGTCAGCCCGAACGGCAGCTCTGCACCCGTATCCAGGCAATCAAGCAGCGTATGCCCTTTTAGTAACTGCTCAATATCTGCACCAGCACGGACGATACTCAGCAGCACATAATGCCCTTCCGGACAATTCAAGCCCAGGCTAACCTTGAGCTGATGCGTCAATTCCATTTTCTGGGCCGAGACTTCCCAGTTCGCGGCAGGCCATTTCTGCTGCAGAATCTGCCAGATTTCATAAATCAGCGCCTGCAATTGAAAAGCGTCACCCCGAATTTGGATATCATCAGGCACATTAACCTGGACCGAAAAATCGGCTGGCAAGATTTTCGAGAACTTACTGGCTGCACCTTCCAGTACAGGCAACAACAGCAGGCGCTCAAAATATCGTTTGGCATCAGCAAGCAATACGCTGACACCATTTACCGTTTTCTGCATCTCCAAACTCAAATCGCGACTCTTAGCCGAATAGCTGGCCAAGCCGCTCTTGCCCTCTAATTCGTCAGCCAGCAAATCTTGGTAATTCGCCACCAGGCCCAAGCGTTTGCCAAGATAATCACACAAACCCAACAGTAACTGCGGCAATGCATCCTGATTCGGCAGGGCAGAAAAATCCGTGGCACTTAAGCCAGATTCGCTCTTATCCATCTTCTTCCTCCTCGGCAAAAGCAGGCGCAAATGGGAAGCGCCCCAGTTTTTCCGGCAGCCGGGCCGACACCGGCATCGTCAGCCCCGAAGTGAGTCCATAGCGGGCGTAGTGCCAGCCCAAACCGGCCACCATAGCGGCATTGTCACCGCAGTATTTTGCTGGCGTAAGCAACAATTCGTGCTCAATCTTGGCGGCCTCCTCCTGCATTCGCCGCCGCAAATAGCTATTGCAGGCCACACCGCCACAAAGACAAAGTAACTTAGCACCGGATTCGCGAGCCGCTAGCATTGTTTTGCTGACCAACACTTCCATCACCGCCAGTTGATAACTGGCCACAACATCAGCTAAATCCTGCTCGCTTAATTGTCGATCCCGCACAGCATAAAGCAACGCAGTCTTCACACCACTGAAACTGAAAGAGTAACGCAGCTCTGGACGCACCGGACGACCGCCGCCGCCGCCGCGCAAACCTTGCGGAAAATCATAAGCTTGGGGGTCGCCATTTTGGGCTATTCGCTCAAGCACTGGACCGCCGGGATAACCCAAGCCGAGAATTTTGGCCGCCTTGTCCAAGGCTTCGCCAGCGGCGTCGTCCAAAGTCGCCCCTAGGATATCGGCTTGACCGTTGGCAGCAATCAATACCAAGGCAGTATGCCCACCTGAGACTACCAACGCCAACACGGGGAATTTACTGCTGTCGGCCAACAGCTCCGGATGTTCCAGGAACGCGCCATAGATATGCGCTTCAAAATGATTGATACCCAGCAGGGGCAATTGCCGACAAGCTGCCAGGCCCTTGGCATAGGCATTGCCCACCAGCAATGCCGGGATTAGCCCCGGGTAGCTGGTGACCGCGACCGCTGAGATGGCCTCAAGGCCGAGGTCAGCTTGTTGCAGCACTGCTTCTACCACCGGGGTGATATTGCGCAAATGCTCGCGCGCGGCCAATTCTGGTATTACGCCGCCGTAGCCCGCGTGCAACTTCACCTGTGAAGCGATTTTACTGCCCAATACGTCGTGCCCAGCCCGAACCAGCGCTACCGCCGTCTCATCACAACTGCTCTCGATGCCAAGTATGATCATAGTTTATCAAGAAATTGCCGGACCTGCTGGCTTAGTTGCCATAAGTCCGTGATCGACTCGCCAAATCCCAAGCCAGGAGTCGCTGCCCAGGCGGCCGGACAATCCAGGCGGCCGTGGGTGCCTTTGGGCAAAGAGCCGTCCCAGCTCGTACTCACAAGCGGTATTTTCCAAAACAGCTCACAGGGGTCAAAACCGATTTTATTGTGGATATCAACGTGACTGGCATAATCCGGCGCCTCGCCGGGAGCCTCCCACCAAGGATAAGCAAACCAAGCCCCAGGCGCGGCTGTCAGGACGAGATCGCCACTTTCACCCGCGGGTAAACCGACTTCAGCAGGCTCAGAGACAGCCGCCACCCCAGGACAGGCGCTGAAGATGTCACGCACTGCTGTGATATCTCGAGCATCGGCCAAATAGAGATGCGCC
>CAZUCG010000313.1:0-4162 GCA_964619145.1 uncultured Lentisphaeraceae bacterium
CAGAATAAGAAGACCCTGACGCCCGATAATTTGTCTAACAAGACTTGCCGCACTGGCACGCTCTTCTCAGTCTATGACTTCTTGGACAAGCAAATTGGCGTGCTCTGGATTGCTCCTGGGCCGGCGGGTATTGTTTTTCGCAATGCGGCCATCCCGGCCCCGGCCTTGCAAGAGGGCTTCCATAGCTGGAATCCTGGTAATTTACTGCAGCGACATTTGCGTTCAGGGATGCCTCGCTGGGCGAGTTATCAAAAGGATAAGGATAATTATCCTGAGCCGCTGCAACTGAATGCTAAGGAGTTAGAGCAACAGAGCCAAGATACGCACACTTGGCTCAAGCGTCAGAAGATGGGCAATAGTATGTATTTTGGCTACGGGCACGCTTTTACCCGCTGGTGGGCACAATACGGCAAAGAACATCCAGAGTATTTTGCGCTGCAGGGCGATGGCGTACGCCGGCCCGAGCATTTGAAACAGCCTGACCGTTGTAAACTCTGCGTCAGCAATCCTGCTGTCACTAGACAGATTGTTGAGAATTGGCTCAAGAGCGAGCCGCGGGCGCAGGTCATCAACGTTTGCGAAAATGACAGTGGCGGTTACTGCCAATGCAAAGACTGCTTGGCCTTGGATGTGCCGACGCCGGGCGAAGAATTCGACCATCATTTGACTGATCGCTATGTCTGGCTTGCCAATAATGTTCTCCGCGAAGCTTCCAAATACGACCCTGAGGTCTCGGTGATTATGTACGCTTATTCCCGCTACAGTGCACCGCCGCGGAAGGAGAAATTGCTGGATCGGATAATTATTGGCTTTGTCCCCAGCGGTACGCCAGAAGAAGTGGAAAAACAGTACCAGGAATGGCAAGCCGCTGGAGCCAAGAAGATCTTCTATCGTCCCAACGCCTTCCATCTTAATACCGGCCTGCCAATGGGCTTTGAAAGAGAGCTCTATGAATATTTCCAAGTCGGGATGAAGTATGGAATTATGGGTACCGATTATGATTCCTTGCACAATTATTGGCCAGCGACTGGCTTGGCGGATTATGTGGTAGCTAGGCTGCATACTCGCCCGGAAATGACTTTCGAGCAACTGGAAGACGAGTATTGCAGTGCTTGGGGAACGGCAGCAGCACAGGCAAAGGCTTACTGGCAGTACTGGCGGAATAATGTCTATGAAAAGAGAATTATCCCCAATATGGCGGCCATCCGAGAACGCGGCAGGTACGGGAATTTCCGCCGCGGCCTGATGTGGGATATCAATAAATATTACTTCCTGGAGGATTTTGCCGAGACTGATGCAATTCTTGCTCAAGCGGAGGTGAGTTCCTTGAACAATGTACAGTTACAACGCCTGGAAAGGCTCAAGCTGGCTAATCAACACGCTCGCTTGATGTATCTATCGTTGACTGCTAATCAAGAAAATCGCCTCGATCGTGGCCGCGCGCTGCTGGAGTTTCGGATCAAGCATCGTGATGATTTGCAGTTCTTCTGGAGTACCCTGTTGCATCGCGAGCGCGAGTTCGGCGATGTGGCGAATGTCATTATGGCTTGGGATATGCGCGCCTTTCAGGAAATCAAAGCGACCTCCTTATCTTGGCATTTTCAGATGGACCCCGAGGATAAAGGCGTGCAGGAGAATTGGCCGGCGAAATCCTGGTCAGAGATTCGCAAACAATGGCCATTGCGGTTGCGCACCGACCGCAGCTGGGAAAGTCAGTTAGCAGAGAATGTGCCTGCTGAAACGAAGGCGATTCTCGATAATTATGATGGCATCGCCTTCTATGCTATGGCAATCCAGATTCCCGCGGACTGGCAGGGGAAGGAGGTTTCTCTGCGTTTCGGTGCTGTGGATGAATCAGCGTGGGTGTACGTCAATGGCAAACTGGCCGGCGAGCATATTTACAAGGACCCGGATGACTGGAAATTACCGTTTGAAATCCCGATCACTGAGCAAATAGACTGGCAGAATAAGTCCCAGATTGTCGTGGTCAGAGTCCAGGACACATCTGGTGCTGGCGGCATCTGGAAACCAGTCCATCTGGGGCGTAAATAACGCCTCTGCTGACTGTTGCAATAGACAGTAGAGAGTGAACTAATCGCTGCGGTCGGGTGGTAACTTACCGCCCGGCCGTATTGTTTTTTTCTGGCCTCAAGGCTGGGGCCAGAACTCTGGCGGGCAGCGAAATACGGTATGTAAATTATGACTGGAGAGGACTTCGCTGGCTGATCCAGTTGCCACTATCTGACCTCGTTGCAGCAATAGCGCGCAATCCAGGAATTTTGGTGCGATAAAGAGGTCGTGGGAGACCATAATGATGCATTTTCCCCGCTGGCATAGTTCTCTCAGCGTCTGATAGAACTCATAGCGGAAGCCGATATCCAGAGAGCTCGCCGGTTCATCAAGCAATAGTGTCGGCGTATCTTGAGCCAAGGCCCGCGCCAGCATCACGCGTTGACGCTCGCCACCACTCAATAGATTATACGGCTGCTGGGCTAATTCCTGCAGCCGGAGCAGCTCCAGCGCTTGTTGGCCAGTAGCCAATTTACTCGCTTGGTGCCGCCAGGGATATTCGCCCAAGAGGACTACTTCTTGCACTGTCAGCGGGATGCGAGTGGGAATTTCCTGTTCCAGTACAGCTAGTTTTTGGGCGCGTGCTAACGCATCAGTATATACTGGCGTGATTTCACCAGCTTGGGCGGATAATTCACCCGTGATGATTTTCAACAAGGTGCTTTTGCCACAGCCATTCGGTCCAAAAATGCCGTAGAATTTCCCTGGCTGGAAAGAGACCCCCAAGTCGCAGAAAACTTGCTGTCCGGGATAGGAAAAGGTAATGCCGGAGAGTTTAATCATTTCTGGCCTTGCCCTTTCGTAGCAGCAGATAAAAGAAAAAAGGCCCGCCACCCAGTGCAGTCAGGATGCCGACTGGAATTTCCATTGGCGCGGCTATGGTCCTAGCCAGCAGGTCTGCCAGTAGCAGCAGCGTCCCGCCAACCATAATTGCGCCTGGCAACAGCCGTCTGAAGCGAGCAGCAAACATAATTCTGACGATATGTGGCACTGCCAGGCCCACGAAGCCGATAACACCACAGCAAGACACCGCTACCGCGGTCAAGCTGGCGATGGCCAGCAGCGCAATGATCTTTACTCGTTGCAAAGGCACTCCCGCCAGCGATGCCGCTCGGTCACCCAGCAGTAGTATATCCATCTCAGGAGCTAGAAAAAATAGCGCTCCGCAGCCAATTACGGCAGTTGGAGCCATTATTAGCACCTCTTGCCAGGAGATGCGCCAGAAACCACCCAGTAGCCAGAATACGAGCGCGTTGAGTCTTTCGTTGGCCAGGAACAATGCTGCGGAAGTCAGGGCGGAGGCAAAGGCATTGATGGCGATGCCAGCTAAAATCAGGTTCGCGCCGTCCCAGCCTCGGATTTTACCTGGCGCGAACAGCAGCAACAGGGTTAGCAGTCCAAAGATTATACCCAGTGGTGTCATCATCCATCCGCCTAGGAACAACCCGCAGACAGCTCCCAGTGCAGAGGCATTTACGATACCCAGTACGTGCGGCGAGCCGAGATCGTTGCGAAATAGGTTTTGGGTCGCACAACCGGCCGCGGCGAGCATCGCGCCGGCCAAAAAAGCCGCCAGCAGCCGCGGCAGGCGGATGTCCAGCAGGATGGTCTTGCTGCTGACGGAAATTTCGCCGCCAGTCAGCAGCTGCCAGATTTCCGGATAAGAGCAATTTCCTGCGCCCAAGCCCCAGGAGAGCACGAACAGCAATATAATGGCACTTGGCCAATATTTCATCTCAGACTCCGGCGATAATCTTGACCTCGAAGCGGTCGTCGCGGGCAGTTAGATTGAGTGCCTCTTCCGCCGTCAGATGTGACGAGGCCACTTTTTGTAAATACCCGCGCGCCAGTTGCATCGCTGCGGCCATTTGCTGGTCCGTGGGGCGTTGCCAGGGCTGTCCTGGGATCGGGATATAGCCCATAATATGCAGGGGTATTTCTTGGTCAAGATTTGCCAAGAAGCGCGCCAGTCCTTCCAGCTCCTGCAAGCCGACCAATCCCGGTACAAAGACTAAATTGGCGGACATTTGCAAGCCAGTGTCATAAGCCTTGGCGAAGTTATCGTAAATCAGTGCTTTGGGCCGGCCGGTGA
>CAZUCG010000314.1:0-4161 GCA_964619145.1 uncultured Lentisphaeraceae bacterium
CGCAGCGCCCGGGCTAAGATCGTGCAAGCCGAAGCACAGTTACTGGCCAGAGAACTGGAATTGAACCGACAAAAACAGAAACTCGCGAAATATATCCGGCAAATTGAGTTATCAAAAATATATGCCCCTGCTGACGGCTTAGTGATATATGCCACCAGCGCCCGCAGCGACTGGCGGCGCAATACTGCGCCACTGGCAGAGGGACAGGAAGTGCACGAGCGGCAAGAGCTGATCTATCTGCCTACAGCTAATACCTTCGTCGCTGAAATCAAACTCCACGAGACAAATTTGAAAAAAACTTATCCTGGGTTGCCAGTTAGATTACGGGTGGATGCCTTGCCAGGAATAATCTTCTCCGGAAAAATCACTAAAATTGCGCCTTTGCCAGACCCGAACAGCATTTTTATGAATCCCGACTTAAAAGTCTACAACACTATTGTCGCGATTGACGGCAACTCGACCATTTTGAAATCTGGTATGAATTGTGAAGCGGAAATTATCGTTGAACAACATAGCAATGCCTTGTACATCCCAGTACAATGTGTACTAAGAGCTAGCGGAACACCGATAGTTTTTGTGCAAACGCCACAAGGGATTCCCGAGAAAAGGGAAGTCCAGATTGGCCAGGATAACAATCGTATGGTTCATATCCTGAGTGGCTTGAAAGCAGGAGAAAAAGTGATGCTCACACCGCCGTTGCAAGAGGCAGTCGCACTGCGCTCCAGCGATGAGGTGCTCGATGTCGCTATCCCGGCCCGCCAACCGGAACCCGTTGCCGAAGCTACCAATGCCACCGAGGCGGCCGTAAGCGACGGCAGGGCCAGGCGAACGAGGCAGAATTTGACTCCCGAACAACTGCAGAAATTGCAGGAGCGGATGGCAAATATGTCGGAAGAAGAAAAAGCCGCTTACCGCCAACGTCGCGCCAATACCGCCCCTGCTGCTGGCGAACGCGCCCAAGCCGCACAAGCCGCAGAGCAATAATTTTCCTGCTCGTTCGATTATCCTGACTACGAATCGTGAGTCAAAGAATTTCATTCTGCGATCTATCCTTATGGCGAATAATTTATCTGAATATGCTGTCCGCTTTGAAAATTTGCAGCGGACATACGTTATGGGCACGCAGCAAGTCCACGCTTTGGCTGGCGTGACGGCAAGTTTTGAGCAAGGTGGTTTCTGGGCCATTATGGGCCCTAGCGGTTCTGGCAAAAGCACTATGCTCAATATCCTTGGCTGTCTAGACCGCCCGACCGGCGGTAAGTATTACTTGAATGACCAGGATATCAGCACCTTTAACGACAATGAACTCAGTGATATCCGCTTAAAATATCTGGGTTTTGTTTTCCAGAGTTTTAACCTGATTCCACAATTGACGGTAGAAGAAAATATCGCCTTGCCACTATATTATTTGGGCTGGCCAGAAAAGCAGAGCACTGAACGGTCACAGGAATTGGCGGCGATGGTGGGACTTGAGACCCGCCTGAAGCATCGTCCGACTGAATTATCAGGTGGCCAGCAACAGCGAGTAGCCATCGCCCGCGCGTTGGCGAACGACCCAGTCTTCCTGCTCGCTGATGAACCAACCGGGAACTTGGATTCCAGCACCAGCAGGGAAATTATTCACTTACTAACTGAGTTGAACCGGGCCGGGAAAACTATCATTATGGTCACTCACGAACCAGAAGTCGCTGTTTTTGCCAAAAAACGCTTGTATATGCTCGACGGACTTGTTGCTAAGATTGAGGAATAACCACGATGGTGCTATTTATCAACCGTTTTATGCGTGATATGCAGCTTGGGGTTAAAAACCTGCTGCTGCATAAATTGCGCTCCTTGCTGACGATGCTAGGGTTGGTCTTTGGTGTCGGCAGTGTGATTGCGATGTTAGCTGTCGGGGAGGGCGCCAGCCTCGAAGCATTGGAGCAGATTCGCAAGTTAGGCAGCCGGAATATCATTGTCAATGCCCAAAAGCCCGCCGAAGAGCAAGCTGCCTCTAATGTGCGCTCAGCGATGAGCATCTATGGTTTGCTTTATGAGGATGTCAAACGTCTGCACGAAACTATTCCCAGTCTTCAGCGCATTGTTCCGGTCAAAGTGATGCCCAAGGAAGGACGCTTGAGCCAACGTACTATGGATTTGCGAGTAATTGGGACCAGTCACGAATGGTTCCAATTAGTCTCCAGGCCCATCATTGCTGGAAGAGTCTTCTTGCAAAATGACGTAGAAGAGAAAAACAGCGTCGCTGTCTTGACGGAGCACGGCGCTCGCAAGCTTCTGGCCACCAAGTCCGCGATTGGTGAATCTCTGCGCATTGGCAGTAATTATTATGAAGTCATCGGGATTGTTAAAAGTGAGAACACCAGTGAAGGCGCGATGCAGACTCCGGACCAGCAGACAGACGTTTATATCCCTCTGAGTGTGGCCAAAGAGCATATAGGCGATATCTTCACCCAGAACAAATCTGGTTCTCGCATCCGTGAACAGGTAGAATTGCATCAACTTATTGCGGAAGTGACTGACGAGAAGATGGTCGAGTCTACTGCAGCCGCCATCGAGCGTCAGATGTCGCTTTATCACAGCAAAAAAGATTACAGTATCAGTGTGCCATTGGCCCTGTTAAAGCAAGCCGAAGCGACAAAGCGGATTTTTAATACTGTCTTGGGTGCTATCGCCGGCATCAGCCTGTTGGTAGGCGGTATAGGCATTATGAATATTATGCTGGCCAGTGTCACCGAACGCACCCGCGAAATCGGTATCCGGCGGGCAATCGGTGCCAAACAGCGGCAAATCATTGCCCAATTTTTGATTGAGACCGTGGTGCTATCGTTTAGCGGTGGTTTGATTGGCATCAGCCTAGGGTTGTTTATTCCCTGGATAATAACTCAATTCACTAAAATGCCCACCGTGGTCAGTCTCTATAGCCTTGTCCTCTCTCTGGGCATCAGTGTCAGTGTGGGGATAATCTTTGGCATCTATCCCGCCATTCGGGCTGCGAAACTAGACCCGATTGAGGCCCTGCGACACGAATAATGACGGCAGCACTGCTGCACCTGAAGGAGATCAGTTATGCGCTATGATCTTGATGAGTATGCCCGGGAAATTTGGCAGGAAGAGTTGGAGGATTTTGTCCCAGCAGAGATTTTCGATGCCCATACCCATATTTGGGATGAACAGTTCGCCACTGCAGAAACACCGGAATCATCATTGCGTTACAATGCCGGCTTCGCCGCAGTGCGGAATTTTGCTCAGCAGTTGTTTCCTGGCCGTCGATGTTCATTTTTGTTATTAGGCACACCGGTATTGCATATTCGTCAGGATGCCTATCGCGAATGGTGTCTGCAGCAAGCACAACAAAGCCAAGGCCAGGCGTTGGCAGGGGTCTTGCTGACGCCGGAAATCTCCGCCGAAGCATTGTCGGAGGCAGTTCGCAGTCACGACCTGCGGGTTGTAAAGCCATATCGCTGTTATGCGGCCGACCAGGATAATTGCCGGATCAAAGATTTTTTACCGGAGAGATTACTGGAAGTCGCCGATCACTACCACTTGACTGTGGTGCTGCATCTCTCCCGGCTGGGCGGTTGTGCCGATGCCGACAATCTGGCTGACCTGAAGTTATATACTCGCAAATATCCCGGGATTACTTGGCAGTTGGCCCACTGTGCTCGGGCTTTCAATGTAGCCTTGCTGGAAAAAAGCATCTTCCAATTGCGCGAGATGGAACGACTGTGCTATGATACTTCAGCTGTTTGCGATTTGTATTCACTCTTTGTTTTATTGAAATATGAGGATCGCAGCCGTATTTTCTATGGCAGTGACGCTATAGTCGCCAGTGGGATGTGCGGCAATTACTGCACTTGGGGACGAGCCTGGGCTTTTTTCCCTGGCGACTCGACCGCCACGCATTGCGATACCAGGACCATACCAGTCGCTTATGAAAATTTGCGCTGCTTGAAACGCGCAGCTGAGATACTCGAACTTAGCAGCAAGGAAATCGCTAACATCTTTTACCACAATGCCCAGAAGTTTTATTGCCCGCAGTAAAATAATCGCGCTAGCCGCTGAATAAAGCGATTATTTCTTCCACTTCTGCCGCGACACCTAAAAAGATGTAATGCGTCAGTGAAGCTGGGTAAGCCGATAGCGTAATTTTATCTCAAGTAG